>JABUEV010000216.1 GCA_013314865.1 Bacteroidales bacterium
CACTTCCTATCGAAATTCCTATCTCATATCAGGAAATTGCTTATTGTCTCGATAAATCACTTACCAAGATTGAAGCAGCGCTTCTGAATGTCCTTGAACAAACACCGCCTGAATTGTATGCAGATATAGTCAACAGGGGTATTTACCTTGCCGGCGGAGGTGCTCTTCTAAGAGGACTGGATAAAAGGCTGTCGGACAAGATAAACATAAACTTCAATGTTGCGGAAGATCCTCTCCATGCAGTGGCCAGGGGTACTGGTGTAGCACTTAAGAATGTAGATAAATTCCCTTTCCTTATGAGATAACATTATTCCCTGAATGAGAAACCTGCTTCATTTCCTGGTAAAGTACAGTAATATAATAACCTTTATCTTGCTTCAGGGTCTGGCTTTTTCATTCATTTTCTCAGGATTTAACTATCATAATACCCGATTAATTAAGGGAGTCAGAGGGATTACTACCGGTATTGAAATGAGACTGGGCCGCCTCAACTCATACCTTCGCCTTCGTGATATTAATGATAAACTTTCAGCTGAAAATGCTGAACTGAAAAACAGGCTTCAAAGAATGATCCGGGAGGAAGATCTGTTTTTTTTATCGGTAAGGGATACTCTTCTTAATCAGGAATACCAGTATACGAATGCTGAAGTTATTGCTAATTCAGTCAACAGACAAAAAAACTATCTCACCATAAATAAAGGAAGAAAACATGGAATTGAAACAGGGATGGCAGTAGCAAGTCCTGAAGGTATTGCCGGGATTATTACTGGAGTGTCGGACAACTATTCGGTGGCTATTTCACTCCTTAATCTTGATTTCAGGGTAAGCGCCAGAATAAAGTCCAATGATTATTTTGGATCACTGAGCTGGGATGGCAGAAGACCGGAATATGCCATACTAAGTGAAATCCCCCAGCATGTCGTTATAAATGAGGGAGACACTGTGGAGACAACCGGCTTTTCAGCTATATTCCCGGAAGGGATCACAATCGGGACAATAAAAAATTTCAGTAAAAGCGGAAGTGATTTTTACAATATCGAAGTTGCCCTTTCAACTGATTTCAGACGGTTACGGTATGTCTACATCATCGGAAACCTGAGAAAGAAAGAACGGGAAGAATTGGAAAGCTCAGTTCAATGACAAACAGATTCTTAAAATATGGTTTTGTTTTTATAGTTCTTATCCTCCTGCAGGTACTGTTATTTAATAATATTGAATTCAGCGGTTATGTTAATCCTTACGTTTATGTAATGTTCATTCTCATTCTTCCGCTTGAGATTCCAGCATGGGTTTTTCTGATAATTTCCTTTTTAACGGGTCTGACTGTTGACATTTTTACAGGCTCACTGGGCATCCATACATCAGCTTCTCTATTTGCCGGCTTCTGCCGGCCATATGTTTTGAGACTAATTGCTCCCCGTGACGGATATGAATCGGGTGCAGAAATTTCTATGGGGAACTACGGACTTAACTGGTTTCTCATTTATGCTGTAATTATTGTTCTTATTCACCATACTGTACTGTTTTATTTTGAGGTTTTCAGATTTAAGGATTTTTTCAGAACTCTGCTTAGGGTCATATTCAGTTCAGCTTTCACTCTGGCATTTATAATGCTTGGTGAATATTACCGAAGCGGAAAGAAAAGATAACCGGTAAATGAAAAACACTTTTGTCAACAGGAAATATATAATAATGGCGATTATAATACTTGTATCGCTGGTTCTGCTGACAAGACTCTTTTTCATTCAGGTAATTGACAAGTCTTACAGGTTTTCTGCCGAGAACAATGTACTGCGTGCAGTTACACAGTATCCGGCAAGAGGTCTTATATATGACAGAAACGGGAAACTTATGGTCTATAATCAGGCAGCTTATGACCTGATGGTTATTCCTGCACAAACCACTTCTTTAGATACAGCATCGTTTTGTGAACTTCTTAACATAACCAGAGACTATTTCAGGGAAAGAATAAAGTCTGCACGACAATATTCCCGGAGGGCGCCCTCGATCTTCCTGAGGCAGATTTCAGCAGAGACATACGCTAGGTTTCAGGAGAAGATGTTCCTCTACCCTGGTTTTTATGTACAGCCGCGCACCCTCCGCAAGTACAGTAAACCTGTCGGGGCTCATTTACTGGGTTATGTGAGCGAAGTAGATGAGGCTGTGATAAAGAATGATCCCTATTATAAAATGGGCGACTATATTGGAAAGAGCGGTATTGAAGAAGCTTACGAGAAAGAACTGAGAGGGAAAAAGGGGGTTAAAATTTTTCTCGTTGATGTTCATAGCCGTATTAAAGGTTCTTATGCAAACGGAAGGTTTGACACTGCAGCTATTCAGGGGACAGATATAATTACAGGAATTGATCTTGAACTTCAGGAGTATGGAGAAAGACTTATGCAGAACAAGACCGGAAGCATAGTTGCAATAGAACCGTCAACGGGAGAGGTACTTGCACTGGTCTCTGCCCCTGCATACAATCCTGAACTTCTTGTTGGAAGAATCAGGTCAGAAAACTACGCAAAGCTTCAGAGCGACACAACTCTTCCTTTGTTTAACAGGGCATTGATGGCTTCATATCCCCCGGGATCCACATTCAAACCAATAAACGGACTAATTGCATTGCAGGAAAATGTGATTGTTCCTTCTACAACATTTGGATGCAATAATGGCTACCTGTTTGTGGGCTGTCATTCTCACAGTTCCCCGCTCTCATTAAAATATGGAATATCAAATTCATGCAATGCTTATTTCTGCCAGGTCTTCAGAAGAATACTTGAAAATTCACAATACTCTTCTGTTGCGGATGCATTCAATAAATGGAGAGAATATCTGACAGAGTTTGGCTTCGGAACCAAACTTGGGACTGACTTTGTCAATGACCTCCCTGGTTTTATCCCGACGAGCGGTTATTATGACAAATATTACGGGCAGAACAGGTGGAAAGCGTTGACTATTATCTCTCTTGCAATAGGACAGGGAGAAATCGGTACCACTCCTCTTCAGATGGCAAACATGACTGCTGCAATTGCCAACAGAGGATATTATTACAGTCCGCATGTGGTAAAATCAATAGGAAGTACCGGAGCTCCGGCAGAGCGGTTTACAGTAAAACACGTAATAAATATTGACTCATTAAATTTTGAGCAGATAATTGAAGGCATGGCAGAAGCTGTTAACGGAGGAGCAGGAAGCACTGCCAGAAGTGCGGCTATTAAGGATATTATTGTATGCGGCAAAACAGGAACAGCACAGAATCCTCACGGTAAAGACCATTCCGTGTTTGTCGCATTCGCCCCGAAAGACGATCCGAAAATTGCTATTGCAGTTTACGTTGAAAACGCAGGATTCGGAGCTACTTATGCTGCACCGGTTGCCAGCCTTATGATTGAAAAATACCTTAAGGGAACAGTGACAAACAAGTACCAGGAGCAGAGAATCCTTGAACTTAAACTTGAAGCAAGGTGAAGCGTAATGTTAACATATGGACCGATATTGACAAGATAAGCATCCTGATCTATTTACTGATGATATTTGCAGGATGGTTCAACATCTATGCTGCCGTTTATGATGAGGAACACACAAGAATTTTTGACATTTCTCAGCGTTACGGCAAACAGTTTATATGGATTGTTGCCGCAATAGTGATAGCAATCCTGGTTATGATAATAGACAGCCGTTTTTACTATTTTTTTGCTTATCCGATCTATGGAGGAACCCTATTAATGCTTATTCTGGTATTGTTTCTGGGAACTGAAATTAACGGTGCAAAATCATGGTTTGAAATAGGCTCGCTAAACCTCCAGCCAAGTGAGTTTTCAAAGGTTGCAACCGCACTGGCACTGTCTTTCTATTTGGGCTCCAGAAAGCGAGATCTTACAAGCCTGACTACATTTCTGATTGCAACCGGAATTATCATGTTTCCTGCCTTACTTATAGCTGCACAGCCTGATTTGGGAACCACTGTGGTCTTTCTTTCTCTTTTTTTAGTAATGTTCAGAGAAGGAATGAGCCCATATGTTTTTACCACCGGCGTTCTGCTCATTCTCCTGTTTTTTCTGTCTCTACTGGTCAATAATACAATTCTTTCAGTTTCATTGATTCTGATTGCAACCATGGTGACATGGCTTATGACGAGAAAAACCAGACTTGCTGTTACCGGCCTGGGAATCATAGTTGCAGCCGGAATCGTGATTTATCTTATTAATTATTTTCTGATAAAAGAAATGTCTCTGAATTTCATTATTCTGGTTGCAGTACTGGTTTCAGGTATTGCATACGGGATTTATTTTTTCTACAGAAAAGCAGCGGGATTGATAATAATATATCTGTTTCTTGCAGGCAGTCTGATATTTGTAAATCTGGTGGGTTTTTCCATGAATACATTACTGAAGCCTCATCAGAAAGAAAGGGTTGAAATACTGCTTGGATTTAAATCAGATCCTCAAGGAACAGGGTATAATGTAAACCAGTCTATGATCTCAATAGGCTCAGGAGGTTTTTCAGGAAAGGGATATCTGCAGGGCACACAGACTAAGTTTAAGTTTGTACCTGCCCAGAGCACAGATTTTATTTTTTGTACGATAGGTGAAGAATGGGGCTTCCTGGGTTCACTGGTGGTCATCGGATTATACCTGGGACTGCTCTTAAGGCTGATATTTCTTGCCGAAAGACAACGCTCAGATTTTTCACGCATTTACGGTTATGGAGTTGTGGCTGTTCTGTTTATCCATATAGTAATTAATATCGGGATGACCATAGGTCTTGTCCCCGTAATCGGCATTCCTCTTCCGTTCCTTAGTTACGGAGGCAGTTCCCTCTGGGGATTTACAATACTCTTGTTTATCTTCCTCAGGCTTGATGCAAGCCGGACTGAGTATCTTATATGATCAGAAAGGAATAGTAATCCGGTGTGATATCTCTATGCCAAAATCTTTCTCAACGTAATCGATCAGCTGGGGGAAAAATTCCATAAAGTCGTCCTGCAGTGAATAGTAATTCTTTTTGAGCATTTTTATTGCAAATTTTGTCTCCTTCGGCAAAGTGGTGTTCTTACTTAAAGTCTTTAAAACATGCTTAATTCCGTTGACTGTCTGATATGACTCAATCC
>JABUEV010000217.1 GCA_013314865.1 Bacteroidales bacterium
AGCGTTTTATAGTCGTCGATTCTAATTACTCTGCTGTTGTTGATCATCCTGGGCGGATTATTCCTGTAGCCGTCCATCATGGCTTTTATTTCATCGGCACCCTATTTTCCTTTTCTTACAAGGTTTATGAGTTTTTCCTTGTAAAGTCCGTATTCAAGATAGATATCCACAAGCATTTCGAGCAGAGATTTTCCCCTGCTTTTTGCCCAGGCTGCGGCTTCGGCCACCAGAGCGCAGGATGCAACAGCGTCCTTGTCGCGGACATATTCACCCGGGAGGTAGCCGTAACTCTCTTCTCCCCCTCCGATGTATTTTTTCCTGCCTTCAAGCTTCCTGATGAGTTCTGCAAAGAATTTAAAGCCGGTCAATACATTGAAGCATTCGACGTTAAAACTTTCAGCTATGCGGTCGAGGAGGTCAGTCGTTACTATGGTCTTAATTACATATTCATTGCCTTTATAAAGATTTTTATCCCTGAACTGTGACAGTGTATAATACATCAGCAGGGTCCCGGTCTGGTTTCCGTTTAACAGTACAAATTCTCCCTTGCTGTTCTTCACTGCCAATCCAAGCCTGTCGGCATCAGGGTCAGTTGCCATCACCAGGTCTGCACCGGTCTCGTATGCTCTTTTAATAGCCATTTTAAGAGCATCGGGCTCTTCGGGGTTGGGCGATTTGACTGTCGGAAAGTTGCCGTCGGTAATGTCCTGTTCAGGCACATTGATAATGTTTCTGAAGCCATAAATCTTCAGCGCCTCGGGCACGAGCTTCACACCGGTTCCGTGAATGGGGGTATAGACTATTGCAATGTTGCTGAACCTGGAAATTATATCAGGATTCAGACTCATTTTAAGCACCTCCTTGAGGAATAATTCATCAGTCTCCCGTCCGATAATTTTTATTTTTTCCTTTTGAGCATCAAACCTTATCTCTTTCACTGAAGTAATTTTTCTGACTTCCTCAATTATTCCTTTATCGTGCGGTGCCACGACTTGTCCGCCGTCGCTCCAGTAAGCTTTATAGCCGTTATATTCAGGAGGATTATGGGATGCAGTGATTACCACTCCGCTGTGGCACTTATAATGTCGGATTGCAAATGAGAGTTCAGGAGTGGGCCTGAGGGAGTCGAACAGGAAGACTTCAAAACCATTTGCCGAGAAAATGTCAGCGGCGGTTTCGGCAAAATACCTGCTATTGTTCCGGCAGTCATGAGCTACCGCAACCCTGATGCCTTTTTCGCCTGATTGTTTTTTAATGTAGTTTGCCAGTCCCTGAGTAGCCATACCGAGGGTGTAAATGTTCATCCTGTTGGTTCCGGCTCCCATTATCCCGCGGAGCCCTCCTGTCCCGAATTCAAGGTCCTGGTAAAAGGCGTCAATGAGTTTCTTTTCATCCTTTTCAAGCATCTCCCTTACCTCATTGCGGGTAGCCTCATTAAATTCTTTTCCAAGCCATTGTTCAGCTTTCTTCCGGATGGATTCAATATCAATCATACCTGTTTTGTTTTTAATAATTTAATGCATCTGGCAAGACTCTCTCTCCAGTGCGGGATTTCGATATTATAGTTTTCTTTTATCCTGGTTTTATCAAAAACTGAGTATGCAGGACGTCTGGCCGGGGCAGGATAATCTTTTGTGAGGATAGGTGTTATTTTACATTTAAGGCCAGCCTCGCGCACTATTTCAGTGGCAAAATCAAACCAACTGCAGACACCTTCGTTTGAATAATGAAAAGTTCCGGGAGTAAAAGTCAATTTGTGTCTTACGACTCCCGATATTATATGAAGAATTGCGGCGGCAAGATCTGCCGCGTAAGTCGGTGTCCCTGTCTGGTCAAAAACAACCCTGAGAGACTCCCTTGTCGCGGCATGTTTTATTATAGTTTTGACAAAGTTGTTTCCAAAGGTAGAATAGAGCCATGAAGTTCTTATAATCATTGTTGCGTGGTGGCGCAGGGCATGTTTTTCTCCCTCCAGTTTTGATTTTCCATAGACAGTAAGCGGATTTGTTTCACAGTCCTCATTGTAGGGAGTATTGGCCAATCCGTCAAAAACATAGTCGGTCGAAATATGTATCAGCCTGCAGTCAGTGCCCTTAATGGCATCTGTTAAATTCCTAACAGCAGAGGCATTTACTGAGAAGGCTGAATCAGTTTCAGTTTCAGCCTTATCTACAAAATTGTAGGCAGCACAGTTGACTAGCCAGTCGGGTTTTGTCGTGGCAATAAATTCTCTTATTTGACTCTCACTTGTAATATCCAGGTTTTCCTTGTCAGTAAAGGCAAATTCATACCCATGGAAATTTCCTGATAGTTCCTTTATCTCATTTCCAAGTTGTCCTTCGCCTCCAGTTATTAGAATTACGGCCATTGGTTGCAAAAATTTCAGAAGTTCATTTCCGCATTTTTAAAATAAGGATGATTCCTGTCTTTTTCGCTTATAATAAAATTAAAACACTTCAATCTCCAGTCTATGTTAAGGTCAGGATCAAAAACGTTAATGCCTCTTTCATACTTTGAATTATATGGATTATCGCACTTGTATTGGATTACAGCCGTATCACTTAAGACAGAAAATCCGTGTGCAAATCCTTTAGGTATAAACAGCTGAAGTTTATTCTCGGAATCCAACTCCACACCAAACCATTTGCCGAAAGTAGGTGAATTCCTTCTTAAATCAACTGCGACATCAAAAATCCTTCCTGACACCACCCTGAATAATTTGGCTTGTGAATAAGGTTCCAACTGATAATGAAGACCCCTTATAACTCCATACACCGATTTTGACTCGTTGTCCTGGACAGGCTCAAATTCAATTCCTGCTCTGCGCAATTCATCCTGCTTATAACTTTCGAAGAAGTATCCTCTCTGATCAGTAAATACCTTCGGATGAATTATGTTAAGTCCTTCAAATTCTGTTTTTATTACTTTCATACATGATAGTTATTGACATCAAATATACTTGTCATATAAATCCCAATGGCAGGAAAAAGTAGCCAGTTTTATTTTCTTGCTGTAAATTTTTGAATGGGATACTGAAACAAAATAATCTACTTAACATCATCATTACTGTTAAATTCCTCGTTGGCTACTCTCATAATATATTTCCCATACTGGCTTTTTTTGACAGGTTCTGCGAGTGCCAGAAGCTGTTCCCTTGAAATATATCCTTTTTTATAGGCTATCTCCTCGATGCATGAGGCTTTAAGTCCCTGTCTCTGCTCAAGTGTTGCAAAGAAGTTTGCTGCCTGAAGCAGACTTTCATAAGTGCCGGTATCAAGCCATGCAATGCCGCGTCCGAGCAGTTTCACATCCAGTGTTCCCTCTTCAAGGTAAAGCCGGTTAAGGTCAGTTATTTCAAGCTCGCCACGGGCTGAAGGCTTTAGCATTTTAGCCTTTGAGGATACAGTGTTATCATAAAAATAAAGACCTGTAACGGCAAAGTTTGATTTCGGTGAAGCAGGTTTTTCTTCAATGCTGATGACTTTTTTGTTGCTGTCAAATTCCACAACTCCATAACGTTCAGGGTCATTTACGTAATACCCGAATACGCATGCTCCTTTCTGCAGTTTCGCGGTTTCAGTCAGGTATTCCCCAAAGCCGTGTCCATAGAATATATTGTCACCAAGTATCATGCAAACGGTATCTGTGCCTATAAATTCTTCACCAAGTAAAAATGCCTGAGCCAGTCCGTCGGGCGATGGCTGTTCAATATAGCTGAATTTCAGTCCTATAGCCGAGCCGTCTCCCAGAAGGTTGCGGAATGCGGGCAGGTCGCGGGGAGTGCTGATGATGAGTATTTCCCTTATGCCGGCCAGCATGAGGACTGATAAGGGATAATAAATCATTGGTTTGTCATATACAGGCAGTAACTGCTTCGATACCGAGTTTGTAATCGGATAAAGCCGCGTGCCCGATCCTCCTGCCAGAATTATGCCTTTCATGCTTATAGTTTCGTGTTTATAGTTTCGTGTTTATAGTTTCGGGTTCTCATTAGTCTCTAGTCAAGGGTCGTGCAGTCCTGCAGTCTTGTTGAGGACTGCATGACTGCAAAACTGCAAGACTTTTAATTTCAATTGAGCTCGGCGAAGCCAATCTTTGAATTTTTGAATCATTGAATCTTTGAATCTTTGAATCCTTGAATCCTTGAATCCTTCCGCCTACCGCCTTCCTATCCCATAATACACAAATCCCTTCCTTTTTAACTCATCAGGTTCATAAATATTTCTTCCGTCGAAAAGAATTTTTTGTTTCATCAGGCCTGCCATTAGGTCAAAATCGGGCAGCTGGAACTCGGCCCATTCGGTCATCAGTGCAACAGCATCAGCGCCTTTTACAGCGTCATAGGGATCTTTTGCAAAATAAACCTGGCCGCCAAGTTTTTTCCCTGCTTCTTCCATTGCCGCAGGATCATAGGCTCTGACTAAAACCTTTTCTTTCAGAAGTTTTTCGATCAGGTAAATGGCTGAGGACTCCCTTGTATCGTCAGTTTTTGGTTTGAATGACAGTCCCCATACAGCTATGGTTTTTCCGGAAGGATTGTCATTAAAATGTTTCTTTATTTTTTCAAATATCACATTCTTCTGGTACTCATTTGCTTTTTCCACTGCCTTAATGACCTTCAGGTCGTATCCCAGACCTTCTGCTGTCCTGATGATAGCTTTAACATCTTTTGGGAAGCAGGAGCCTCCGAAACCTGAACCGGGATAGAGAAACTTGTTGCCGATCCTTGAATCTGTTCCTATTCCTTTCCTGACACTGTTTATGTCGGCCCCGAGAAGCTCGCAAAGGTTTGCAATTTCATTAATGAAGCTGATGCGTGTTGCCAGCATGGCATTGGCTGCATATTTGGTCAGTTCAGCGGAAGCAATATCCATGAAAATGACAGGATGGTTGTTAAGTACAAAGGGTTTGTAAAGCCTGCGCATTGTTTCAGCGGTTTTTTCATTGTCAACGCCGATGATTATTCTTTCCGGCCTGAGGAAGTCTTCAACCGCGGCACCTTCTTTAAGGAATTCAGGATTTGACGCCACATCAAACGGAATTTCTTCTCCTCTTTCCCT
>JABUEV010000218.1 GCA_013314865.1 Bacteroidales bacterium
ACTCAAATTTCAGATCATTGATTCCGTTTATACATCCCTG
This sequence comes from Bacteroidales bacterium, assembly GCA_013314865.1. GTDB lineage: Bacteria > Bacteroidota > Bacteroidia > Bacteroidales > VadinHA17 > LD21. Next base: position 41 of record JABUEV010000218.1, read on the forward strand.
GTACCCCGCGGAGCAGTAGCCGAGCAAAATCCAAAACCCGGCCACAGGGTGAAAAAATGGAGAAATATAATGCTGACCTTCAATGCAGTCAATCCTGAAATGGTGGCCATGCCGAACCTCATAAACCTCCCGAAGAGGCAGGCACTTGCTGTTATTAAGAGTGCAGGACTTGAAACCGGATCTCTAAGGTATGTCCCGGATATTTCAATTGATGTCGTAATTCAGCAGTTATACAACGGCAAGGAAATACAGGAAGGAGATTCCCTGCAGAAGGGATCCGCTATCGACCTTGTACTTGGCAAAGGCCTCAGCAATATCAGAACCCCTGTCCCGAACCTCATCGGGATGAACCTCGAGACAGCCCGCAATACAATACTTTCAGCGTCGCTGAATCTTGGCACTTTTATCTATGACAACACAATTGTAACCTCCCAGGACTCAGCCAATGCATTTGTCTTTAAACAGAATCCGGAATTCAGACCTGACAATACTCTTCAACTCGGGTCCGCTATCTACCTGTGGCTTACAGTCGACTCTGCCAAAATGCCTGCAGACTCACTTATGATGCAATTTTATGATACTGAAGCCCCCTCCGGAATCCCGGATGAACTGTTGAATTAATGTCAGGAAATAAATTTCTATACCTGCTTTCATTTGTCTGCTTAATCAGCAGAGTCTCAGCACAGGAAACAATAATCGGCCTGCAGAGGAACTCCCAGATTGCCTTGTTGTACCAGAAGTCTGAACCTTCAAAAGGAATCTCTGCCGATGATACTCTCACCCTCCCTTTTGTTGATGACTTTTCCACAGGTTACGGCTATCCCGACATCAGAAAATGGAGCGACAGGTATGCCTATATCAACGACACTTATTCATCTCACCAGATCACAACCGGAGTAGCTACACTGGATGCTTTTTCAGAAAAGGGTGAACTTTATGAAACCGCATCTCCACAAACCTTTGAAGCCGACCACCTGACATCGAAACCGATTGACCTCAATTACCCTGCTTCAGCCAATGTATGGCTCAGCTTTTTTTACCAGGCAGGAGGAAACGGTGATATGCCCGAGCCACGGGATTCCCTTGCCCTGCATTTCTATTCCCCGACCGACAGAACATGGCATTCTGTATGGAGAACTGAAGGTCCTGATACTTTGACCGGATTTAAACTGGTTATGATTAAAATCGACCAGCAGAGGTTCCTGAAAAAAGGATTCAGGTTAAGATTCGTGAATTATGCTTCCCTCCCTCGCGATAACGACAATCTGAAAATTTCCATGTATTCAAACTGCGACCACTGGAATATTGATTATGTCAGGCTCGACAGAAACCGGAATGAAACTGACACTGTGATGAGAGATGTGGCTCTCAGGCTTCCGTTGAGATCATTGCTTAAGACGCATGAATCAATGCCGTGGAACCAGTTCAGGGAAATTTACCTTCAGGAAATGGGATCATCAATACCGATAACATACAGGAACAACGACAATATTGTAAGAAACGTCACCAGGTTTTTTGAAATAAAGGACCTGTATAAAAACACAATGTCTTACGCATTTTCTGGCGGAGCAGTGAATACAGAACCTTTTACGGATGTCAACTATAATGCCAACCTGATATACACTTACAATACAGACAATGCTGACTCGGCGCTATTCCTCGTGAAGTGTTTTCTTAAAACAGATGTTTTTGACCGGAAAGAAAACGACACTCTCACCTATCTTCAAAGATTCAGTAATTATTTCGCATTCGATGACGGCACGGCAGAGGGAGGATATGGCATAAATGGAGAGGGTTCAAGAAATGCAATGGTGGCTTTCCGCTTTAAATCATTTATCAGGGATACCATCCGTGCAATTGATATCTGCTTTAACGACAGCTATCTGAACAGCAACAGGAGATCATTCGACCTGATGATTTGGAAAGACAATGAGGGCTTACCCGGAGAAGTGATATACACTCTTGAAAATCAACTTGCTGAACCATCCGGAAAAATAAATGGTTTTAGAAGATACCTTCTGCCTGACGGAGTTCCGGTTGAAGGGGAATTTTATGCAGGCTGGAAACAGCGATCGGAGACATTCCTCAATGTTGGTATTGATCTGAATACTCCGCACAAGGGAAGGCATCTTTTCTGGCTTAAAGGATCATGGCAGCAATCCGAAAAAAACGGAACTCTGATGATACACCCTGTAGTCGGGAAGCCTGTCCGGCCCACCAGTGTGGAAGATCCAATAAACCCCTCCATGAAGGCTTTCAGGCTCTGGCCAAATCCTGCCTCAGAATACATCAATATTGAAACAGATGAAAACATAACAGCAGGCAGGGCAGGAAGTATTATCAGATTCATAGACCTGCAGGGGAGGTAAATGCTGAAGGTACCCTTCCGGGAAAGGGTCGACATTTCATCGTTGCAGGACGGAATGTACATAGTTATTATTACCATAGACGGCAGGCCGTCTGTTTTCAGCAGACTTGTAAAGACAAGATAATGCCTTACATGGAAGAGGAAGAACTTGAAGAACAACAGGAATTATTTGAGCACCACAGGTTTAAAGTTGATCCCGGGCAGTCGCTAGTCAGAATTGACAAATATCTTTTTTCCCGACTGACAAATATTTCACGAACCCGTATTCAGAATGCTGCAAATGCAGGAAATATCTATGTGAACGGCAAGCCGGTGAAGCCCAGTTACAAGGTAAAGCCAGGCGATCTGGTTCAGATAGTCCTGCCTTCTCCTCCCCGCGAAATAGAGCTTATCCCTGAGGACATTCCCATAGATATAGTATATGAGGATGATGATGTAATCGTGGTGAACAAGCAATCCGGAATGGTTGTGCATCCGGCTTACGGCAATTACAGGGGAACACTGGTAAATGCCCTGATGTGGCATTTCAGTCATCTTCCACATTTCGAAAAAGGAGACTTGCGCCCTGGGCTTGTCCACAGGCTTGATAAAAACACAACCGGAATAATGGTTGTTGCAAAGAACGAGATGGCTCTCAACAGACTCTCCCGGCAGTTTTATGAAAGAACCACCGACAGGCTTTACATCGCGCTCGTCTGGGGAATTCCGGATCCACCTGAGGGAACCATCACAGGCCACATTGGAAGAAATGTACGCGACCGGAAGATAATGCAGGTGTTCCCCGACGGAAGTTCAGGGAAACCTGCCGTTACTCATTACAGGGTTATTGAGGACCTGGGTTATATCTCGATAGTTGAATGTAAACTCGAGACAGGCAGGACACACCAGATAAGAGCTCATTTCAGCCATATACGGCACCCTTTGTTCAACGATGAAGAATATGGCGGAGATAAAATACTCAAGGGAACCACATTTTCAAAGTATCAGCAGTTTGTAAAAAATTGCTTCAACATACTTCCGCGACAGGCACTTCATGCCAGGTATCTAGCTTTTGATCACCCTGTTACAGGCAAAAGGCTGGAGTTTGATTCAGAATTGCCAGATGACATGAAGGAGGTGATAGTCAAATGGAGAAGCTATCTATCCGGCAGAAATTGAGGTTCTACAGACAGGTCGCCTCTACGAGGCTAAATATCTCCCTCTGATGTCGCATTCTACAAACAGGCCGGTTCTACGGACCTTTAATGATGTAAACATTTACGTGAGCGCCGTAGGCGCGACCTGTATGTAGAAACCGATATTTCCACAAATTTTATGAGCGCCGTAGGTGCGGCCTGTCTGCAGGGTCGTAGACCCGACCTGTCTGTATAACTACCATCTTCCGCCTGCTCCTCCTCCGCCAAAGCTTCCTCCTCCAAAGCCTCCGAATCCGCCGCCTCCGAAGCCTCCTCCGCCGGAAAAACCTCCCCAGCTCCCGCTGTGTCTGCTGCTTCCTGAATTCATCATTGTCAACAACATCCATAACGGAAGTCCCTTCCGGCTAATATGCTTCTGATTCGAGCCTCCGTGACTGCGCAAAAAGAGCATCAGAATAATAAACAGGATTATGAAAAAAAGAGGTGCAAATGAACCAATGCTATCCCCTGTTGATTTGCCATATTCACTAGCCGGATACTCCCCGCTGGCAAGAGCCATGAGGACATTGGTTGCCTTATCAATCCCTTCAAAAAAGTTGCCTTCCCTGAATGAGGGAAGAATCTCATTATCAATTATCTGCGCACATACAAGATCAGGAATTGCACCTTCCAGCCCGTATCCCGGGGCAATAAACACTTCACCGTAGGATGTCTCCGAAGTTTTTGGTTTTATAAGGATCAGAACCCCATTGTTAAGGCCTTTCTGCCCTATGCCCCATTTTTCGGCCAGCCGTTGTGCAAAATCGGATATATCATAACCCTGAAGGTCTCTGACAGTGACGACTGCAATCTGGGTGGATGTGGAATCGTTGAATGCAACAAGTTTTGATTCAAGTGCGTCAATTTCCCCTCTGGAAAGCATCCCGGCAAAATCATTGACCAGACGCGGAGGATAAGGCTTTTCCGGAATATCCTGGGCTGAGACTGCTGAAGCCAGGATGAGCACAGCCAGAAGTATGGTTAATTTCCCTGCAAAATGCTTTTTATTCATCAGGTTGAGATTTATTATCCTCAAAGGATATTTCGTCGGGCAATTCGTTAATATCTTCCTTCTCAAAGGGGAAGTGCTCTCTGAGTTGTGAGGCAGCTGTTTTTATACCTTCAACAAGTCCTTCAGTGAACCTGTTTTCGGCGAAGTTTGCCTGCATGGCATCCCTTATGCTGTTCCAGAAGTCCGCAGGCACTTTGGCATTAATGCCGGCATCACCTATGACGGCAAATTTCTTATTTCTGACGGCCAGGTAAAAAAGTATGCCGTTTCTCTGTTCCGTTTTATGCATTCCGATTTTTCTGAATATCCATGCCGCACGGTCAAGAACATCGCCATTGAGCCATGTCTCGATATGTACCTTTATCTCACCCGATGTAGTTTTTTCAGCCTCTTTAATGGCATCCAGAATCCGGGCCTGCTGGTCTTTCGT
>JABUEV010000219.1 GCA_013314865.1 Bacteroidales bacterium
TTGCTCTTTTTTATGAATTTCCGGCATCAATGCTGAAGGATTTCTCAAAAGGATATGTGAAAAGCTTAAAACTTTCGCTGACAGCCAGAAATATCTTCACCCTGACTAACTACTCAGGTTACGATCCTGAAGTGCTTGCAACTGACAGCTATAATTATTATGCTTATGATTATGCCGGTTATCCTCATTGTAAATCTTATTCCTTGTCGGTTGAATTAAAGTTCTGATGGCAATACTGAAAGTTAAAAAGATGCAGAGATTAATTGGAAATAAAATATTAGTTAGAAGTATTGTGACTTTTATAACTGTATTTCTGTTCAATTCATGCGGTAAGACCTATATTGAAAAAAGCAGGGACGAATATTCTCCTGAGGATGTTGATCCGATAGTTTTTAGTGTGACGGGGCCATCGACGGTCTATCAGACAGACACGAGAGATTATGAAATTGGTTATTCAAGAGCGGGGTCATCATGGAGCTGGTCAGTTGAAGGAGCTGAACTTGCAGGCATAAGTGAAGATACAAAAAGAGCATCTGTCTTCTTCAGGGATAAACCCTCAAATGATACAGTCTATTTGACTGTCAGCGAAACGACATCAGGTGGCGTCAAGTCTCCTGACACGGTTATTAAAGTAAAGGTCATTGAATTCTGTGTTCTTGAAATTCAAAACTTCACAGGTTTATTCGACTGTAATGAAAGTGGTTATCATACCTACCAGGTCAACTTCAGGAAAGATCCTGTATTGTCAAACACTATTCTTAATGATAATTTCTGGGATTGGCCGGGGCCGGGCCAGGTAGTCAGATATACCCTTTCAGGAGATTTTCTTGAAACAGTCACTGTTCCTAAACAGACATTCATCTTTGGAGACGGAATTACAGGATGGGTTGAAGGAAGCGGAACATATAAAGGCTGCAGTCATACCATGGTGGTCGACTACACAGTTTTTTACGATGGCAATTTATATCAGACTCATCACGAATTCAGCCCCGCAGTCAAATGACTGATACCTCCGGAAACTGGAATCAATACGCTTTCTTATACTTATAATATCCTGATATTGAAATCCCCGCAAGAATAATAACTGCCAGATAAACGAAAACCGGTACAGGAACAGGGTCACCGCCGGCATATGAATGCAGGCCGGAAAGATAATAATTGACACCAAAATAGGTCATAAGCACTGATGAAAAAGCAAACAGTGAAAGAAGGTTAAAAGTGTACAAATCCTTTAAACCGGGCATCATGCGGGCATGAAGCACAAAGCTGTAGACTATTATTGTAATAAGAGACCAGGTCTCCTTGGGATCCCATCCCCAATACCTTCCCCATGACTCATTTGCCCATATTGCACCAAGAAAGGTTCCGATTGTCAGCAAATAGAGTCCGATCGTGAGTGTTTTGTAATTAATGACCGTCAGCTGATCAATGGTATCTGAGATTCTTTCATGGTTTTTCCTGTTTGAGAATGTGAGAAGTATCATCACAATCAATCCGATAATTGCTCCCATTCCAAGAAAACCATAACTGCTGGTTATTACTGAAACATGAAGTGTCAGCCAGTATGATTTAAGAACCGGGACGAGATTTGTTATCTCAGGGTCCATGAAACTCATATGTGCAACCAGCAGAGCCATCGAACCAAGAATAGCCGTTGCTGATAGAGTGAACTGTGACCTGTTCCTGAAAATGAAGCCTGCAAGTATGGCAACCCACGAGATAAACAGCATAGACTCATATCCGTTGCTCAAAGGCGCATGCCCTGCAATGTACCATCTTAAACCAAGTCCGATGGTATGCAATATAAATCCTGCAAAAAGAATCCATCCTGTTATTTTTATCACAACCGCAAACTGGTTTCTGCCGCTAATAACTGATACAATAAGCAGTATCAGCATAACCAATCCGGCGGTGGCATAAAATGGGAAAAGCCTCTCAAATATATTAAGCCGGTAATAAATCATTTCAGCCTTTACCTCCGATTCTGACGGAAGTTCATAGCCTGCATACCTCTTCTGGTATTCCGAAAGAGATTTGGCTATATTTCTGACAGTCGCGGTGTTTGATGAATAAAGCGCCGCAGCTGTCATGGGAACGACATCCCGTATGAATGCCGAATCCTCCCTTGTGATTGCCTTTTTCAGTGCTTCCTCAGGATTTCCCCAGTTATGAGAACCGTCCTTCAATGGCAGAATCCTGAAAAAACTTCCGTTATATATCATATAAAGAATATTAACCCTTTCATCCACCTTAATAATTTCCTTATCAGTTTTTGATCTCTTACCAGGAGCCAGAGAATAAGCTCTGTCGACGTGGTCGGCCAGTTTGTAATATCCTTTTTCTCCAAGCTCCACTATGTCAGAAAAGGATGCATAGTTGCCTGTGATACCGATAATTGATGCGACATTTTTTGATGAAACCCTGATAAGCGGAACCTCTTTCCAGTGTTCAAAATCAAAATAGAAACCAAGAAATACCTGCATTGGAGTATATTGCTCAAACCTGTTGGAACGGGTAACTTTTCTTATGATGTCACTGCTTAATGTGAAAAGAGGCTTAGTTCTGCCTTTCTGATCCTGGACAAGTATCTTACCCAATTCTTCAGAACCTTTCCTGTCAGGAACATTTTCAATCACGGGTGAAGCCTTAACCAACCCGACAGTGGCAATCAGGACAATAAAAATCACAGTTGATTTACGCATAACTGAATTCCAGTAGCCCGGACTGACTTTCCGGAAAACTGAATTGCGGCTTACCAGCGCCAGCAGAATGAAAGCGAACAAAAATCCATAACCCGTATACGTAACTGCCATGCCAACAGGATCGTTATTGACTGATAAAATTGTACCCTTTTCATCACTGTCGTACGATGACTGGTAGAACCTGTATCCTTTGTACTTAAGAACATTATTCATGAAGATTTTAAAAGGCTTTTCATATTCCTCAGCCCTGTCAATAAGCGTAACATCACTACTGTAACCTGAAGGACTGTTTGACCCGGGATACCTGTCTAGGATGAAATCGTTAAGTTTCAGGCTGAAGGGAAGCTTTCTTTCTCTGCTTCCAAAACTTATATCAAGATATTTGTCTCCGGCTTCCGTTCTTATCGATGACCTTTCAGACGATTCACTGTGCATCAGGTATGCCTGGGAAAGTCCTGAACCGCTTCTTATGTCAAACATGAAGGCAAACTTTCTATCACTTTCACTTTGCGGCGGTTCCTGTGCAACAGTAATCCTGCCTGTCATAGTAAACTCCTGAGGTACGAGCCTTGTATTCCTTACTGTTAAAACCTGCATTTTCCTTAACATCACCCTTCTGCCGGGTTCGAGAACCTCTGAATTGCGGGTCATCATGCTTAATGCTTCAATCGGGTAACGGGATTCTATAAAGAAATTACCGGAATCAGATTTTATCATAATATCAGCTTCATCCGGCGATTCAAAGCCAATAGTAAGACTATCAGCCTGTTTTAATTCACCCTTGCCCAGAAAAATCTTCTCTGATTCTGAGTTACCCTTTGCAACTATCAAAGATACCATAGGCACCCCTGCCGGGTCATCTGAGATGACCTCAACAGCATCAGGGATTATCTTACTGAGAAATATCTCATAACTTTCCCCGTCAGTGCTCATCTTGTGATCAAACCTGCCTTCAGCCGGGGTGATCATGGAGTATTTTTTCGAAAATTCAGAAAGAACAATCCCTCTGCTGTCAACAAGGGTATAATTTATATATCTGTCAGTTGAAAAACATGAAACCTGTTCCTCTCCCTCCCTTATGTGAATAGTGCCTTCCCAGCCAAAATATCTTGTGATACCAGCTCCTGCCAGAATAAGTAAAAATGACAGGTGAAATATCAGGACAGGCAGTTTTGATTTTCTGAACATCCTGTGAACTATCATCTGCCCTGTAAGATTTACAGCCAGCAAAAACAGAATAAGCTCAAACCACCACGCATCATAAACAAATCCGTACGCAGCTTCTGAGCCATAATCGTTTTCAATAAATGTCGCTGCAGCCATCGATACAGCGAATATTATAAACAGTATCCCCATGAAGAGAGGGGAAATAAAAAACTTCAGAATTTTCATGTCTGACTATTGAACATTTAAATTTTTATCCCGACCGGAATCAAATAATTTAACTTTTTGATTAATTTACCCGAAATAACATCTATATCCTTAAACAGGCAATTTTTGCCTGAATTTGAGATGTGTCAAATATATAACAATTTTATCTTTAAAAATTTCAATTAACTTTTCTGAAAATGCTTTATTTAATTCTTTATGGTCTGTTTCTGTTAAGTCCTGTCGTAAAGGAAGATCCGGATCCGAAAGACAAAACCGGAAAAGGATCATATATTTTGCATGAAAAAAATTCACAGGAGCAATGTGACAAATGTCACAATCCTTCTGTAGTTGAAGCAAGACTGGGTCAATACAGCAAGTCACAGCATTTTCGCGGGAGGTCATTCAGGAGGGCACGGACCGGAGAATGTGCTCCATGTCACACTCACGAAGGTTTTCTGGATGTAGTAAAAAACAACACTTCAGCTGAATTTAAAGCCGATCCCGCAAATACTTCAGTATTCAGGAACAGTTATGTTGCTTCCGATTCTTCCCTGGTTTATCCCGGGCCGATAATATGCTTTACCTGTCACAGCTCAGTTCATACAAGGCATACCCCGGACGAATTTTATCCGCTGTCCAGCACAAAACCAGTTCCCATGACTATGTGGGGAGGGTTAAAGACCATAAGCCTGCGGCGTGAGAATTCAAACCTTTGCGCAAAATGCCATCAGCCGCGGCCGGTAATCTCCCTTTCAGGAAAACCTGTTGACTATTCAATGCTGACAGAAAAAAAATCATCGGTTTTCAATTCTGCTTTGCTATCATACAGTACAGGAGTGCATTACGGGACACAGTCAGCTATATTCTCAGGTACAGGAGGGGTGGAGTTCGGATCGGGATACAGAAACTCCGCACATACTGAAAAAGCCTCATGCACCGACTGCCACA
>JABUEV010000220.1 GCA_013314865.1 Bacteroidales bacterium
GTCTGTCAGTGACCCGTAGGTGAGCGAGTTGTTAAATACCTTATTTACAAAAGCTGTCATATTGGTACTGAAATAAACGACATTACCCAGTGACGTTCCGGCAGAATTTATTGCATATGCACAGTAATAGTATGTTGTGTTAACTGAAAGGCCGGAGCGGGAGAGTGAGAAGAAACCGGTTCCTGAGCCTGCTGACAACTTGCTGCCTTCTTTCTCAGGCTCGGGTGACATGCCAAAATAAAATCCCCTCTCAGTGATATTTGACCCGCCGTCAGATATAATGTTCCCGTTAAGTTTTACACTTGAGGCAGTAATCTCGGTCGGCCATTCTGTGGTTATTGTTGCTCTGCCCGGATTCACAGGGGGCTTGCCTGAAGTAGTGAATTTAAAAACCTTGCCATATTCTGTTCCGTACTTATTAGATGCAAATGCCCTTACCATATATAGGGTATTCTGGTCAAGCCCGGTCATCAAGCTTTCGAAAATTCCCGGACCTGTCCCTTCTGAATTCATCCCTGAATAGGAATCAAGCGTCGGTTCATTCTTCCCCCAGATAATTCCCCTCGATACCACGGGAGCATCTCCTTCATCTATTATATTGCCTCCGGAGATTGCAGTTGCGTGTGTTATATCTGTTACCGGAAGGGTTGATACATCAGGAAGCCTGCCTTCACAGGCACTTAAAAGAAAAATCAACCAGACCGCTTGGAACAAAAAAAATTTAATCATCGCTGACAGGCATAAAACTGATTATCATAAGAAATTAAAGTCATTAAAAATACTGATTATTTCCGGATCCCCGTGATTGTTCATAATTATAACGTAAAGATTAGTTGAAATATCACAGAAATTGATACCGCAAAATCTTTTATTATCTTTGAAAGAATAGCCAAAAATACTTCCTTAATGACGGAGAAAATGCTTAAAATAGGGATAATTCGTGAAACAAAGAATCCTCCCGACAGGAGGGTGCCTCTTACTCCCCGACAAATCCTCAGACTTCAGGAAATGTTTCCCTCATCTTCATTCATAGTACAGCCAAGCCCGTTCAGATGCTATTCCGATGAGGAGTATAAAGAAGCTGGAATACGGGTATACGAGGATTTGACAGAATGCAACATTCTTCTTGGAATAAAGGAAGTTAACAGGAGCACATTCATCGCCGGAAAAACATACCTGTTTTTTGCACATGTAGGTAAAAAGCAGAAGTCAAACCGGGAAATGTTCAGGACAATGGCTGAAAAGGGGATTACTCTTATTGACTATGAGTACCTTACAAACGAAAAGGGAGAAAGGGTGGTTGCGTTCGGACATTGGGCCGGAATTGTTGGTGCATATAACGGTTTAAGAGTTCTTGGTATTAAGAAATCATTGTTTGACCTTAAACCTGCCAGCCAGTCAAGGGATTATAATGAGCTGCTCCAGAACATAAAAAACGTATCCTTGCCATCCGGACTTAAAATTCTTGTCACCGGAACCGGACGTGTAGCAGGAGGTATAATGGAAATACTGGAAAAATGCGATATTAAGAAAGTAAGTCCTCATGAATATCTGTCAGGCACGTTTAACATTCCTGTTGTTTGCCAGATCGGGCCTGAATACTACGTCAGACATAAAAAAGGGAAAGAGTTTGTTTTCAGTCATTTTATTGAAAATCCCGGGGAATATGAATCTGCATTTTTCCCGTTTGCTGAGGCAACTGATGTTTTGATGACAGGTCATTACTGGGATCCTGCTTCACCGAAATTCCTGACAATTGAGGATATGAAAAAAGACACCTTCAGGATTTCTGTTATTGCAGACATAAGCTGTGATGTTAACGGACCATTGCCTTCAACTGTCAGGCCCTCCACAATATCTGAGCCTTTTTATGATTTTAACCCGGTGCTTGAAAGAGAGGAGCCTCCATTCAGCAGACCTGAAAATATCACTGTAATGGCTGTTGACAACCTTCCTGGCGAGCTTCCGCGAGATGCATCAGTTGATTTTGGCAATCAGTTAATGCAGACAATACTTCCTGAAATTCTACAGGGGGCTCATAGTCCGATGAAAGAACGTGCAACTATCCTGCTTGAGGGCAGGCTCACTCCAAGGTTCAGTTACCTGGCCGACTATCTGAAATAAGTTTTTCGTACTTTTGGATGATATTTACCGGCAAATGCGAATTGTAATTCTTGGGACTGCTCATCCGTTCAGAGGCGGTCTTGCCGCTTACAACGAACGGCTTGCCAGAGAACTTCAAAAGGAAGGTCATATAGTCATGATCTTTACTTTCACAGTACAGTATCCCGGTTTTTTGTTCCCGGGAAAGACTCAATATACCGACGCTCCAAGCCCTTCGGATCTTTCGGTTAGAAGAATTCTTAATTCCGTCAATCCCTTCAACTGGGTAAAGACCGCCAGGGAGGTGAGTAAGTACAAGCCGGATATTGTATTAATAAAGTACTGGCACCCTTTTATGGCACCCTGTCTGGGAACAGTCGCCTGGCTGGCAAAAAGAAATAAAAAGGTTAAAACCATCATTATTTCAATTTTTGACAACGTTATACCCCATGAAAGGAAACCCGGCGACAATCTTCTGACCAAATATTTTACCGGTAAAATAGACGGTGCAATAGTTATGTCGGGGAGCGTGGCAAATGACCTCAGGAAATTCAATCTGAAGGCGCCGGTATTATATAATCCCCATCCGCTGTACGACAATTATGGAGATCTCCTTTCCAGAGAATATGCTTTATCAAAACTCGGGCTCCCTGAAGATTACTATTATCTGCTCTTTTTCGGATTTATAAGGGCTTACAAGGGTCTTGACCTTCTTCTTGAAGCCATAAACTACCCTCATGTAAGAAATTTAAAAATTAAACTTATTGTTGCAGGTGAATTTTATGAGGACAGAAACCCCTATGATGAACTCATCAGGAAACATAACCTGCAGGGCATGATTGCAATGTACGACCGTTATATAAGTGAGAATGAAGTGAATCTTTTTTTCAGCGCTGCCGACCTGGTGGTTCAGCCTTACAGAAATGCAACGCAGAGCGGAGTAACCCAGATTGCATTTCATTTTGAAAAACCGATGCTGGTCACTGATGTCGGCGGATTAAGTGAAATAGTACCTGATAAGAAATGCGGGTTTGTGGTCAGACCTGATCCGGCCGAAGTGGCAGATGCTATAGCGGATTATTTCAAGAATAACAGAAAACCAATATTTACAGAGGAAGTAAAGAAAGAAAAACAGAAATATGGATGGGACAAGCTAACGGCAACAATTTATGAGTTGTACGAAAAGATAAAGTAAGTAAGTAAGTAAGTGAGGATTGCAGGGTAGTTGGAAAGGGAAGGTAGTCCTGCAGTCTTGCAGTCCGTAGGAAACTTGCAAAACTATAAACCCGAAACCCGAAACACTGAACCTGAAACCATGATATACAGAAGCAAAGCACCTTTACGGCTCGGACTTGCCGGCGGCGGAACAGACGTCTCGCCTTACAGTGATCTTTACGGCGGTGCCGTTCTTAATGCCACTATTGACCAGTATGCTTACTGCACTATTGAGGAGACTAACGACGATATAATTGAAATTTATGCAGTGGATCTGAACTTCAGGAAAACATACCCTTCGTCACTCTTTTTGCCTCCCGACGGAACCCTCGACCTTCACAAGGGTGTCTATAACCACTTGGTTAAAAGGTTCGGATTTACAAAACCTCTGTCTTTCAAGCTCGTTACATACTGTGACGTGCCTCCAGGGAGCGGACTCGGGACTTCTTCTACAATGGTCGTTGCAATTATAAGGGCTTTTACCGAATGGCTCAACCTGCCTCTTGGCGATTACGACACAGCTTACATGGCATACAGGATTGAAAGAGTTGATCTTGGACTCAGGGGAGGAAAACAGGACCAGTATGCCGCAACCTTCGGGGGATTCAACTTTATAGAATTTTACAGCAACGACCGGGTGGTTGTCAATCCTCTTAGAATGAAACGCTGGATTGTTGATGAACTTGAAGCATCAATGGTTCTTTATTATTCAGGGGCATCACGCTCGTCCGACAGGATAATCCTGGAACAGCAGAAGAACACAAGCTCCGGGAAGAAAATACCTGTGGAAGCTACTCATCGAATAAAGGAAAGCGCATATATTATGAAGGATTTTCTTCTCAGGGGAGATATAGTTCAATTTGCCGTCGCTCTAGACCGGGAATGGGAGAATAAGAAGAAGATGGCTGGTTCAATTACGAACCGGACTATAGATAAGATATATGAAACAGCCCGGAGTGCAGGAGCCTACGGCGGGAAGGTCTCCGGTGCCGGCGGCGGAGGATTTATGTTTTTTGCCGTCAATCCGGTGAAAAAACTTGATTTAATAAATGCACTTGGTCATTTCAGCGGAAAAGTGCTTAATTTTCACTTTACCGAAAATGGATGTTATGGGTGGAGGATTAGTGAAAAGTGAGAGGCGGAAGGCATTAGGCACAGAGCACAGGGCGCAGGGCACAGGGCACAGAGAGTTTCAGTGTTCCAGGGTTTCTGAGTTTCAGAGTTTCAGGGTTTCAAAGTTTCAGAGATATAGTTGCAGGATTACAGAGTGCAAGACTGCAAAACTGCAAGACTAAATGACAATAAAGGACATGTTCAACACAAGAGAATGCATAATACTTGCCGGGGGACTTGGCACAAGGCTCAGAGGTGTTGTCAGGGATCTCCCGAAACCAATGGCCCCGATTGACGCCAAGCCATTTCTCTTCTATTTAATGAAATGGCTTGTAAAGTATAAGCCCGACAAAATAGTCATTTCAGCAGGCTACAAATCGCAATCAATTATTGATTATTTCGGTGATTCATTTTCCGGCACCCCTCTGATCTATGCCATCGAGGAGAAGCCTCTGGGAACCGGCGGAGCATTAAAGTATGCCATCGGAAAGACTGCCGGATCCGACATTCTTGTAGTTAACGGCGACACCTACTTTCCGGTTGACATTGAAAAACTGTGGTATTTGCACACTTCTAAAAATTATATA
>JABUEV010000221.1 GCA_013314865.1 Bacteroidales bacterium
TTTTCTTGGATACGATTCTGAAATAAAAATCGAATATGTAAATGAAATACCTGTCCTGGCTTCAGGAAAGCGGAAAAAAATAATAAACAACTTTTACTCTGATAATTTTAATGGTTGAAAAAATATTCTTATTTATAAAGCATAACTTCAAATGTTTATGGGGTTTTATTGAATGGATTAATGGGCTGTTTTTCCTTTTTATTTATAAAACCAAAATGGATTATGCTATTACCGGTGTATTACATCATTTGATTCAAAAGGAAAGTGGGAATTATAATTACAGAAAAATCGCTGTTTCAGACTTAAATAATCTTCAGATATTAATTAATTCACAAGTAAAAGATGACCTGAAATTCTTTAATCCCCATGGATTTGATTTAAAATCTCTTGAAAGACAATATAAAAATCCTGCTTTTTTAATGATGGGTGCTTTTGACGGCGACAAAATGATAGGATACTTTTTTTTGAGATTCTTTATAAACAAAAAATGCTTTGTTGGCAGATTAATTGATAAAGATTACAGAGGCAAAGGAATTGGCCAGGTAATGAATACTATTATGTATGAAACAGCATGGAAAATGGGCTTCAGGTGCCTTTCCACAATCTCTAAAAATAACGAAATGGTGATGAAGGCACACGCCAGGAACCCGTATATGAAAATTTTGAAAGAACTGGATAATGATTATTTACTGGTAGAGTTTGTTCGGCAGTAGGCAGCAGGCAATAGGCAGTGGGCAGTAAGTATGTTAGGAAAATACAGTGAAACACTGTGTTTGTACATTGTGAAACACTGTGAAACCTGAAAAGATAATAAGGCAGTAGGCAGTAACCAGAACAGGTATCTTATGTTAAAAAGGGGATTTGATATTGTCGCTGCTTTTTTTGGATTGGTTTTGTTAATCCCTTTGATTCTTTTGTTTGCAGTTCTGATAAAGGTAAGAATGCCCGGGAAGGTTTTTTTTGTTCAGGAAAGAGCGGGTAAAAACGGAAAGATATTCAGGTTGATAAAATTCAGGACTATGGTTGAAAATCATTCCGGTACAGTTATAACGGTTAAAGGAGATAACAGAATCACACCCCTAGGAGCATGGCTTAGAAAATACAAGCTTGACGAACTTCCCGAGCTCTGGAATGTTCTGAAAGGTGATATGAGCTTTGTGGGCCCAAGGCCCGATGTTCCTGAATATGCTGATAAACTTAAAGGAGAAGAGCGGCTGATTCTTACTATGAGGCCGGGTATTACGGGTCCGGCTACTTTAAAATATGCAGATGAAGAAGGGATACTTGCATCTGTTGATGATCCGGTGAAATATAATGATGAAGTGATCTTTCCTGATAAAGTAAAGATAAACATGGATTATTTGCGTACACATAGTTTACCCGGAGATATATCATTAATATTAAAAACTGTTTTCAGAAAATACTGACCTGATTGAACATTTCGCAAAACTCTGTTAACTTTAATAACCATTAAACCTTTAAGTCATGAAAAAACTACTGTTTTATCTTGCCTGGGTCAGTGGCGCTATCGGGGCGCTGGGAATGCTTATAGGCGTTATCGCACGCCTTGCAGGAGGAATACTCCTTAACCACATGCGGCTGCCGGGATGTATGACGCCATGACAGGCACTCCCGTTGAATTCTGTCAAAAATAACACCTCATACTGCATCTTCACTGCTTATTTTCAATGCCCCTCCGTCGTTCCGTCATCACCATTACAATATCTCTCTTATTGATTGTTACTACATACCTGATCGCATTCATCAACGCCGCCAGATGGCTGGTAAAGGATGACGGACCGGTTCACGGCGACGCTATGGTACTGCTTACAGGCTCAATAGCCGACAGAGTGCTTGAAACAGCAGACAAATTTAAAGAAGGAGATGCCAGCAAAGTAATCATTGTCACCGAAAGCATGGGAGAATATAAAAGCCTGGAAGAGAGAGGAATTAAACTTATAAACAGTACAAATCAGATTAGTAAAGCTCTCGTTGAACTGGGAGTGCCTTCAGACCGTATCACTGTTCTGCCCGGAGATGCAGAGAGTACAATGGAAGAAGCAACAATAATTGATAATTATCTCACCAGTCAGACTGATATTGATACAATAATACTGGTATCATCCAAAACCCATACCCGCAGGGCTTCAATAATTTTTAATCATGTCCTGCGTAAATCAGGCAAAAAGATTACCATCCTCTGCAGTCCAAGCAGATATACTGGTTTCAACGCTGAGAAATGGTGGACGAACAAGGAAGATATCCAGGATGTTGTGCTTGAATACATCAAACTTGCTAGTTTTGTGCTGTTTGAGAAGGAATGAAGTCTTCTGGCCGTATTGTTTAGTAAGTCTTGCAGTCTTGCAGTCTTGCAGTCTTGCAGTCTTGTCGGAGCAGAGCGGAGATCCCGATAGCGCAGTGTATCGGGCACAGGCGAAGCGAATAACGCGTCGATAACCGCTAGGCACTAATAAACTTTGATTCCCTATATGATGAAACCCCGCTTCCCACTAAGCGATGTTATTGTCCGAAAAGTTAAAACAAACAGGAAGGTTGAGAAACCGGAGTATGCTGACAACCTATGGCAGATGAACCAGACAGAGTTCGCCATGCAGATCGAAGGAGTGGGCAGTTTCTATGCATGTAACGGAAAAGAGGTGGAATATTCACCCGAACCTGGTGCAGCAAACAGAACAGTTGAACTGTATCTTAACGGCTCAGTGTATGGAGCCATACTCCACCAGAGGCAAATACTGCCACTGCACGGAAGCAGTTTTATCCATTCCGGTAACGCAGTTCTTATATGCGGTGAATCGGGTGCAGGTAAATCGGCCATTGTTGCTGATTTCTGCCTGAATGGAAATGAATTCCTAACAGATGATGTCACACCTGTGATAATTGAAGAAAACAAACCATATATCCTTACACTGTCTGATCGCCTGAAACTGTGGGGAAATACCCTTGAACAGCTTGGGATTGACAAAAATCAATTGAATCGTATAGATGATGAAACAGACAAGTATTACTACCGTTTTAAAAAAAGCGCCGGGAAAAAAGTCTTACTGAAAATGATTCTTATACTTGAAATCCACGATAAATCAGGTTTGGAATTTAAAGAGGTAACCGGAGCAGAAAAATTCCTTAAATTAAGAAACGAAATATACAGACCTGAATATCTGCAGGGTATGAAAGAAAATGAAAAGGTATTTTTCAGGCAAATTTCAGCTTTAAGCAATAATCTGAATATTTTTAATGTTATGCGTCCCGGAAATATTGAAATAAGCAGAATGAGGTCTGAAATTGAAAATTATATTAATCAGAGATGAGTTCTCCTGAATTCCGGATATTGCGTCAGAGCGTCAGACTGGATGACCATGAAGATGCGATTGGCAATGCACTGAATATTATTTTAAGCAACAAAATAAACTGGGATGAGCTTTATGCAAGAGCGGATCTTCATTCAATAAAACCTTTTGTGGCCAAAATAATCAATAAGCTCCCTCCCCTGTCGGTACCTGAAAATTTTAGGGACAGAATAAACGAAGCATACCGCGAAAACCTTTATCATCAGCTTAGGAATACTGCAGAGTTTTTTCGGATAAAAGATACTCTCGAAAATGAAGGAATTATATCTGTCCCTTACAAGGGATTCTGGCTTGCACATGAGTTCTACGGAAATCTTGCCGACAGGGAATCGGTTGATATTGACCTTTATATTCATTTCAGGGATCTTGACAGGATAATCAGGATTTTACCTCTGCTTGGCTACAAAGCTGAAAAATCGTCCTCACCGGAATTTATAAGAAAGATTAAAAGAGAATCTGCCGAATTTAATTTTGACAGGTTTGAAGGACCTGAAAGGCTATATCATGTTGAGTTTCACTGGAAGACAGGATCATCAATGCACGGACTGGATATCAGCTTAGATGAGCTTTCGTCTCATATTATTCCCGGGAAACTGCAGAACAAAGATCTGCAAGCCTTCAGTCAATCCGCAAATCTGCTTCTTGCCATAATGCATCACGGAGGGAAAGACTCATTTTTGCAGTTAAAGCAAGTAGCAGACATAGGTGTCATTATTAAAAATTCACATGATATTGACTGGGAATGGATTTTAGGGAAAGCCAGACAATACAAAATGGAGAATCTGGTTTACCTTGCTTTAAGGCTTGCCTCAGAAATAACCGGGATAAAAACTCCCGAAGCTCTAAAAATCAGGACTGATAGCAAAAATATCAGAAGACTGGCAGATGAAAGGATAAGGCTGATGGAGGAGGAGGCTGTAAAACTGTCAGAAACAATTTACAGATCGCTTGATCTGCAATTTCACTTGCGCACCCGCAACAGCTTTAAGATAAGGACAGGTCTTATTACTTCGAATTGGCGTTCTGCAATTTTAAGTTTTATAATGCCGCATAAACTATTGAATTACTATTTAAAAAAAAGGTACAACATTGACAAACCGGATTAAAGAATGAGTGCGATTTTCGGCATAATTGATTTTGAAGGACGTCCGCTGAAGGAAGAGTGGATTCAGTCGATGCAGAGAGGCCTTGCACACCGTGGACCGGATGGTCAGGGTTTATACCGTGAGCCATCGGTGGCACTGGGGCATATGTTATTGCAGGTAACCCCTGAGTCCATCTATGACAAGTCTCCATATGAAGAGGACGGATTAGTGATCACTGCCGATGCCCGTCTTGATGAACGTGAGGCAATAATGGACCGTATCGGAACTCCACAATCAGAAAGAGATAAAATTACTGACCCGCTCCTTCTCCTGCGTTCATATAAAAAATTCGGAAAGGATTTTGTAAAGGACATTTACGGAGATTTTGCCTTTGCGATATGGGATAAAAACAAAAGAGAGCTTTTCTGTGCGAGGGATCAGATGGGGGTTAAACCATTCCTTTATTATTACAAAGATGGAAGGTTTGTGTTTTCGACAGAGATAAAGGCGATAGTAAAGCTTGAATTAGTTAATACGGAGATAGATCAAATTTAT
>JABUEV010000222.1 GCA_013314865.1 Bacteroidales bacterium
TATAAAGATTTGCAACAAAACCGGTTGTCATGTTGTATATATAGATGCCGGATTCTGTTCCTATCCATAATTCATTCCCGGGGAACAGGCACGCAGTGCGGATCATGATATTTCTCCACAGTTTGTCCTTTTCGAAGAAACCTGAGACCGCACCGGAGTTCGGATTTAAGATTCTGATCCCTGCAATGTCTGTTGTAATTATTAATCCGCTGAAACCTGCATCGACAATGTTTATCAGGCGTATGGATTCAGCTAATTCTTTTTCTGACAATATTTTGATACCCTTAAAATTATCCCCCTGCTCATCATATTTATATATCCTGCCATCGGCACCCGTGAACCAGACGTCGTTTGAAGCAGTGACAGTTATGGTTCCCGGAATGAAGTATTTATCTGAAGGGTAGAACACTGTCTTTCCTGAATCCTTTCTGTATCTGAACAATCCGGTACGGGTGCTTATCCAGACATTGTTGTTGCTGTCAACTTCCACATCAGTGACCAGTCCGCTTATCTCCTGATCCTCTGAGGTTATTGTTCCAAAATAGTCGCTATCCGGATCATAGTAGCAGATGCCCTTGGGTGTTCCGACCCATATCCAGCCGTCATTGTCTTCGCGGATAGCTGTTATGAAATTACTTATCAGGCAGTTGGCAGATTCAGGATTATACAGGAACACTTTGAACTGATATCCGTCGAACCTTGTCAGGCCTTCCTTTGTGCCAAACCATACGAATCCCCGCCTGTCCTGAATGCAATCCATTACTGCATTGTTTGAAAGTCCGTCGTCAATCCTGTAATGCCTGAAGTAATAAGGCCTGCCATTGACAGAAATTGTCAGGAAGAAAGTTACAATAGCCGCAAATAACCTCATCAGATAACCGGTAGTGTTCAAATAATGCCTAAAAATTATGAATATTTAAAAGAAAGAACTGCAAATATTCAGCAAAACATGTAAAAATTCATTCAAATTAAAGGGTCAAATACCCCGGTCATTGGCAGAGAAAACAGAATTTTCAGCGGGGCAGATTATTTATATGCAGATTCGGCCAGCGACCTGTATTTTGACAGAATAACTTTTCTTTTGGGTTTGAGAGTCTGGGAAAGCATTCCGTTCTCAACAGACCATGTATCGGTTACAAAGAAACTCTTCTTAATCATTTCCCAGTCTGGCAGGGTTTTATTCACCTCTGCCACCTCTTTGTTCAGCATTTCTGTAACCTTTTTAACGGCTATCAGTTCTTCATCGCTGACATCAGGATTAATCCCGTTGCTCTTGCACCATTCGCGCACATTCTTCATTCTGGGTATGATGATGGCGGATGCAAATTTCTGGTGTTCGCCGAAAACGAGGCAGTTTTCAACAAATGATGATTCACGCAGTCTGTTTTCCAGAACCTGCGGGGCAATGTATTTTCCTGATGAAAGCTTGAAGATTTCTTTTTTGCGGTCAGTAATCATCAGGTATTTTCCGTCTTTAAGATATCCGACATCGCCTGTATGCAGCCATCCATCTTCATCTATAATTTCACGTGTGGCTTTGTCGTCTTTATAGTATCCCTTCATCACGTGAGGGCCGCGAACCAGTATTTCACCGTCTTCGGCAATTTTAAGCTCAGTATTTTCGAGCGGAAGGCCATTTGTTCCCAACTGGTTGTCATGCGGCGGATTGACAGAAATGACCGGTGAAGTCTCAGTCATGCCGTAACCCTGATAAAGGTGCAGTTTGGCCGCAGTAAAAAGCCTGATAATATTAGGCCTGATAGCAGCACCTCCTGTCACTACCCACATTTCGTGCCCGCCCAGGGCATCGCGCCATTTCTTGTAAACAAGCCTGTCAGCGATTCTGTGCTTAAGCCTGTAGAAAAAGTCTTTGCTTTTATTGTCAAAATTGTTTGCGAACTTCCATGCCCATTTATAGATAATTCTTTTTATGCCTTTCAGATTTTTCCCGGCATCTTCAAGTTTTGAGTACATCATTTCAAGCACCCTCGGGACAGCACAGAAGCCGTCGGCGTGCATGCTTGCAAGGTCTCTGGCAATTGTCGACAGACTTTCGGCGTAGTAAATGCTTATTCCAAGCTGTTGAAACTCATAGTTCATGGTTCTTTCATAAGAATGGCATAGAGGAAGGAAGCTGAGCATTTTATGCTGTGATCCTGCCGTCTGCCAGATGGCATGCCCGTATGAGTCAAAAGTGAGGTTGCGGTGTGTAAGCATTACTCCCTTTGACTCGCCTGTGGTGCCTGATGTATATATAATAGTAGCAACATCATCGGGTGAAATATCCTTTTTGTTTTGCTCTATGACCGGATTAAATTTTGGCCGGTTTTCCTTACCCAGTGCTATCAAATCGTCGAGACAAAAACCACACCCGCAGTTATCAATTGTCATTACCTCTGCATTGTGGTCCATCTTTGCTATCACAGGTGTCAGTTTGTTATAAAGTGTCTTCCCGCCGAGAACAATCAGTTTTGCATCACTGTGGTTGAAAACATGAAGAAACTCACCTTCGCTGAGGGTTGAATAGACAGGAACAAAAATCAGCCTTGAAAGGGCGCATCCCATATCCAGGAAATTCCATTCCGGCCTGTTATTGCAAATAACAATAATCTTGTCTTCCGGCTGATACCCCTTTGCCATTAATCCGCTGGCAACATTCCATGAGGCTTCAATGTATTCGTCGACACTGACCTTAATCCATTTGCCGTCAGAATATTTAGCAAATATATCGTCTTTGGGAAATTTAGTTTTAAGAATATCAAGGTATTCAAAAGTTCTTGTGGGCATCATATACATTCAGGTTTGCCGCAAAAATAACAATATTCTTAGAAAGCAAACCCCTTCAGAAATTGATGGTGAATTTGAAAGTCATTAGCCAGGCTGACGGGGACGGGTTTAAAGCTAATTTCCTGCAAACTGATTTTTTGACTGTCTGTTCGTCAAAAACAGTACTGAAATGCTTGACTTGAAATGATTTATGTTTTAAATTTGATATTAAACACCATATTCTTTTTAAATCAACCTTATCTGATATTGTTATGGAACGGCTACTAAAAATCTTAACAGGTTTGGTCTTTTTATCTGCGATCTTTTTGACTGCAGAGTCTTGTAAAAAGAAGACTACCCCGCTGGTAACAACTGCCAATGTGACTGAAATTACTTCTACTTCTGCAAAATCAGGAGGAAATGTCACTGATGACGGGAATGCTGCTGTCACTGAAAGGGGAGTTTGCTGGAGCACTACTCAGAACCCCACAACCAGTTCAAACAAAACAAGCGACGGTTCCGGTGTCGGAACATTCACCAGCAATTTGACCGGACTAACGTCCAATACGACTTACTATGTAAGAGCTTATGCGACTAATAGTGAAGGAACTGCATATGGAAACGAACTCTCATTCACCACTCAATGCCAGCTTCCTTCAGCAACCACAAATGCTGCTTCGGATGTTACGGGAAGCTCTGCCACACTGAACGGAACTGTTAACGCCAGTGGTTCTTCGACTACCGTGACTTTTGAATATGGACTGACGACAAGTTACGGCAGCAGTGTGACAGCGACCCAGAGTCCTCTGACAGGCTCATCCAACACTGTTGTAAGTGCTGCAATCACGGGATTAACCCCAGGAACCACCTATCACTACAGAGTGAAGGCAGTAAACTGCGGAGGGACGGTAAACGGCACTGATCAAACTTTTACCACTTCATGTCCTTCTGCAACTGCAACAACAAATGCCGCATCAGGAGTGGGCAATACAACCGCAACACTTAACGGCACGGTAAATGCAAAAGGCACCACTGCCACAGTGACTTTTGAATACGGACTTACAACCAGCTATGGAAGCACAGTCACAGCTACACCTAGTCCGGTAACAGGTTCCTCCAATACTGATGTAAGTGCATCTGTTACAGGATTAACACCAGGAACCACCTATCATTTCAGAGTCAAAGCTGTTAACTGCGGCGGTACAGTCAATGGTTCTGATCAGACATTCACAACCTCATGTCCTTCCGCTACTGCAACCACAAATCCGGCTACCGGAGTTACATATACGACAGCTACCCTAAACGGCACCGTAAATGCAAATGGGTCTTCAACTACTGTAACATTCGAATATGGTCTTACAACTGCCTATGGAAGCACTGTTACAGCAACACAAAGCCCGGTAACCGGAAGCAGTAATACTGCAGTCAGTGCCTCAATAACAGAACTTATACCCGGGGCAACATATCACTACAGAGTAAAAGCAGTAAACTGCGGAGGAACTATAACAGGAACTGACAGGCAGTTTACAACCCCTGAGGCAAAAAGCAGTTTGCATCATACCGGCATTATACAAACTAACGTTGATTTGAATACAAGAAAAACCCTGGGACAGATTACTATTAATCCGTCAGTCTCGGGGAAGGTTATTGTATCATTTGATGGAGTCTGTTTCTCAAGCCCGGGTGACAGAATTGTTCTGGCTGCAAGTAACACGACAAACTGGGTCAGTAATGACGGAAACGTACATTTTGAAGCATTTGATAGTGACCTTAATACAAATGCATTTTCACACACACGTGTTTATGATGTAACCCCTGGAAGCCATACTTTTTATGCGGTGGGACAAAATTATGTCGAGACTGACGGTGATGGATTGGCTTCAATTTATGGAAGCCTGACAGTACAGTTCATTCCTTCCACCTCAGGCTCTATTGTAGGATTCTCAGGTATAATCAGGCCTAATGTTAATGTAACAAGCACGACAACCGTAGGCAGTGTCACGATAAATCCTTCTGTCCCTGGTAAAGCTATAGTCAAATTTGACGGGGTGTGCGTCAGTAGTCCAGGCGACAGAATAATCCTGGCAGCCAGCAACACATCTTCATGGTATGCCAATGACGGAAGTGTCAGTGTTGAAGTTCCAAACAGTGACATAGACAGGAAATCCTTCTGTCATACCCGTGTCTATGATGTCAGTCCGGGCAGCAATACTTTTAATGCAGTTGTGCAAAATAGTAT
>JABUEV010000223.1 GCA_013314865.1 Bacteroidales bacterium
TTAATATTCTCCTGGTTTCTGGCTGTAATCCATTGTGTGAGTAAATAAAGAGAGTCAAATTCATATTCATCTGAACCAAACTTTATTGTCCATTTTGGTCTGGTTTCTGTGGGAGTAAATACTTTGAATGAGCTATTCTGATCACAAGGCTCAAACCCTATTCTTTCCATTGCTCTCTCAGTCCAGAATTTAAATACACCCTCCCCTATTACAGATACCTTGCCGGCTGTATGTCTTCTGAGGACAAATGATCCGTTTTTAAATTCAATATCCACTGACGGGGAGATGAACAAATTCCTGATTTGTCCTGACAAATAAAGATCCTCAGGTGCTCCTTCAAGAATTTTACCATCCAGCAAGAGCCAGATTCTGTCAGATATGCCTGCTGCAGTCTCGAGGTCATGGGTCGTATAAAGAATGGTCTTCTTTTGTTTTCTTGAAAGATCGTAAAGCAGGCTCAGTATTTCAAACTTGCTTCGTACATCAAGAAATGCAGTAGGTTCATCCAGAAGCATCAGGGATGAGTCCTGTGCAATGACTCTGGCTATCATGGCTCTCTGGTACTCGCCATCAGAAAGCTCATTTAAAGGCCGGTAAATCATAGAAGAGATTCCTGCTCTCGCTGCAGATTCCATAATTTTCTTATGATTTTCGCGATCTATAGTTCCGAACCAGCCGGTATGAGGAAAACGGCCCAGGGCAATCAGGTCGTAAACCCTCATATCCTGCACTCTTACAGGCTCTGTGGATATGTAACCCAATTCTCTGGCCCGGCTTGTTACTGAATATTCCTTAATATTTCTGCCTTTTAATATTATGTTTCCGCTCAGAGGTGTTTGTAATCCGGATATTGTTCTTATTAAAGTGCTTTTACCGATTCCGTTTCTTCCGATCAGGGCAATCATTTCTCCTTCCTGCACTGATTCATTTATGTCAGACATAAGAATTAATGCATTTTTATGTGAGCCATATCCGATAGACAGATTTTGAATTTTCAATATTTCAGTTTGCAGGGGGGTCATTTATTTGTTTTCATGAAATCTTCTGTTTCTGAAAATTACCCATATCACGACCGGAATTCCAATAACTGATGTTACTGAATTCACAGGCAGGACAAGATTTGAGCCCGGAAGTTGTGATATTATGTCACTTGCAATCATGACTGTACCTCCTGTCAGTATTGTACCCGGGACAAGAATCTTATGGTCGGAGGTTTTAAATAATAATCTTGTTATATGAGGCACAGCTATTCCTATAAATGCAATTGGTCCGCAAAAGGCAGTAACACTTCCTGAAAGGACAGTCGCTGCTGTGAAAATTAATATCCTCGATAGTTTCAGATTCAGTCCTATTGACCTTGCATAGGTTTCACCTGCAACAAGGGCATTAAGCATTTTTACTGACAGACCGCTAAGCAGAAGGCCAACCGCCACCGAAAAGGAGAATATTAAAAGCTGTTGTCCGGTAAGGTTTCCCAGACTGCCCATCGTCCATACAATGTAAGCTTTAAGAACCGACTCATGACTGAAATACTGCATAATGGTTACAATGGCTGATATTCCGCCTGAAAGCATTATTCCGATTATCAGCACAACCATTATATCTCTGACCCTCGATGAAATTATCATGATCAGAATCATGAGCAACCCTGCGCCTAACCAGGCTGAAATTACAATAAGCCAGTTGCCGAGGAGTTTTATTGATCCGGCGCTGAAATAAGAAGCAAAACCAAGCATAACCACTGCTACGCCCAGGCTTGCGCCTGCACTTATTCCAAGCACATAAGGCCCTGCAAGAGGATTTCTGAAAACCGTCTGCATCTGCAGGCCGCTCACTGATAGTGCTATACCTGCGAGCAGGGCGGTAAGAGCTTTGGGAATTCTGAAGTCGTAAATAATTGATTCGGAAACAGTGCCTGTCCTGTGAATGAAAGACCTAATAATATCGTCGACCCCGATTTTCACCGAACCAAAAAGAATATCCGCAAGAAACAGTGTTGTCAATATCAAAATCAGGAAGGTAAAAATGATCAATCGCCTTTTTAATATACTTTCAATATTCCACCCGGATTCCGATCCCATCTGTCAGCAGAATTTATCAGTATAACTTTTTAAAATAAAACAGTTCATGTTCAGGCAATAGTTCAGGATGCAATATAGCTGCAATATCTCTCAAAACAGTTTGCGGATTTAAAGTTCCGCTTTCCCAGTAGTCATTGCCACCTTCACTGTTAATTCTTTTATTATTGTTGTAAATGTTTCCGTTTTTAAAACATTTAAGCTTTCTGAAGCGAGGATCAATGATTCCTATTTCCTCCAGGCTGGAAGCATTTCCCGTATTCAGCCAGAAATCTGCACTGACAGCTTTCATGAAAACACTTTCAATGCCAAAAGGAAGGGTTATGTCTGATTTCAGATCACTCCATAAGTATCTGCCTCCGGCATCAGAAATCAGTTGCGATATGTATGAATTGCCGGGAGAAATATACCAGCTGTCTCTGTAAGGTAAACCAAGCATAACAGATGGATGGCTTTTTGAGTTTTTTAATATGTAATCTTTGAGACTTTGATATTCTTCAGTCACTGATCTGAATATTTCTGCCGCCAGCGAATCTTTGGCAAACAAAGCTCCGAAAAATTTAATCCATTCAGCTTTAGCAAGCGGATCATTCTCAAGATAATCAGCATTGTAAAGCACCTTTATGCCGAGGTCTCTGAGTTTACCCAGATACCCTTCAGATTCATTGCCAACACCATAGGCAATCACCAGGTCAGGGCCAAGAGACAGCAATAGTTCCTTATTAAGATTCTCATCATAGCCGACTTCATGTATAACCAAGGTATCTGATCTTTCCAGGATGCCCTCATTATATATAAATCTTTTGCCGGATACTCCGATAACCGACCTTTCTTCTCCCAGCGCGCTAATCATAGGAAGGTATGTGGTCGACATGCAAACTATTCTGCGTACCGGTATAAAAATAACCCTCGATTCATCTGCCTCTGAGGGTATTTTACCTCCATGAGATACGAGGTACCAGGTGTGAAAAACATTTCCTGCTCCCTGCCAGGGATTTCTAACCTGCAGGAGCGAATAACCCTCTTTTCTTTCAATGTAAAGCCTCTGTGCAAATATTGTTTCTGAGGAGTATGTTTTAGTTTTACCGGCATCCTGAATTCGATTATTCCCTCCGGAACATGAAATGAGAATCAGAAGACCTGCAAGAAAGCTGACAGGTAAAGAGACACTGACCAACCTTACAGAATATGCCGGCATAGTATACTTATCAGTAAAGATTAATTTTTGAAATACATAAATCCCGGAATTATATCCGCTTCAACCTCAGATACCGGAGTACCGTCATTTTTAAATCGGAGCAGATAGCCTTTTCTCTGGTAATCTGCTGCATCTGTTACAAATATTTCGTCATTTTCAGGATTTACTGCCAGTTTGTAGAACAGATGATTATTCTGCTGAATTACAGGTATTGCAGGTAGTTCAGCGGCTTTTACATTTAACTGCATTACGCCGTTATTCAGGTAATAGAGGTTTTCTCCCCTGGCATCAATCGTGAGGCATGTAGGTGAATCATCAATTGTCGGAAAAGTCAGCCGTCTGACAATTTCATGATCAGAAACATTTATTGCTATCAGCTCAGCATTTGACTGCCGGTTCCACCCGCCGTTGCACAGGACCCAGAGCAGATTATACCGGTCAATCACCATACTTTCCGGTTCGGCAGCTACTTCTATCGAATCAATTACCTGGTTATTTTCAGTATTGACTACCATAACCTTATTGCCCCCGTACCAGTGGGCAATAAATGCTTTTCCCGAAGACGACACTGCAATTGATTCTGAAGGCTTCTTAAGATCAATATATCCGGTAATATTATCTGTTGAAAGGTTAAGTATAGCTACAGAGTCTGAGTAAAGACTTGTTATATAAGCTTTACCGGCATCAGCAATTCCAATTTGACGCGGGGAAACAAGCCCGGTAATTGTTTTTACAGATTTAAGAGATCCTTTATCGACTATTTCAATATTGCCCGAATTGTTTACAACTATATAAATTTTGGTTCCGTTTATTATCATAGACATAGGAATATCTCCCAGCGGGCGTTGATTTACTGTATAGAACAGCTGATTATAAAGCGTAAAAGAATCGTAGGAATAGAATGACAGAGACCCGTTGCCATGGTTGAAATTACCTTCATTTAACACAAAAACCCCTTTGGATGATAATATTGATTCAATTGAATCAGGGTCATCGCCGTCTTCAGGTTTAAAACAGGAAGGCATAATCAAGGCAATTAAAAATGTGGCAGCTAATAAATAATTTCTCATGGATTGTAAGTTTGAAAAGTTAATTTTATTAAGTACGATCTTCGCGGCATTGGATACCATGCAGTAACCTGATATTCTGTATTAAAAACATTCTCTATGGCAATTGATGTATTTACCATTAAAGATTTTATTCTGTATCTGGTACTCAGGTTTATGTCAGATACAAAATATCCGGGCAGGTAATGGGTATTATCATAGTCCGTGTATCTTCTTCCTGTATAACGCGACAAAAGGGAAGCGGCGATATTCCGGTAACCCAGTCTGAGCGTACTGTTTAACTGATGAGACGGTACGTAGACAAGTTGGCCGGTATTCGATTCGGCACCAAAACTTATGTCAGTGGCTTTTGTAAATGCATATCCGGCAGTCAGTTCAGAATTGACTGATCCTTTTGAATAATATATGGACAGTGAAGATTCAATCCCTGCAGTATTAACTTTGTTCAGGTTGGTTGCATACCAGAGGGAGTTGTTCCCGGGTGTCCATTTTATCATGTCTCTTATAAAGCTTCTGACAAGTGTAATGTCAAAATTATAGCTCAGGTATGAGAATTTTTTCCCTGATGTTTCCCATCCGATCTCAAGAGTTGTTCCATACTCATTTTTGAGGTCGGGGTTGCCGCCGGGAAGCCAGAACATATC
>JABUEV010000224.1 GCA_013314865.1 Bacteroidales bacterium
TTCTTCCTGCATAGTTTTCTCCGGAGTACAATGCAAGATGCGCATAGTCAGGAATTCCTGAATTTCCTGTAAGACCATAACTTGCTCTCAGTTTCAGGTAGCTCAGGAAGTTCTTAATTCCGGACATGAAATTTTCTTCTGAGATAATCCATCCTGCTGAAGCAGCGGGGAAGAATCCATAGCGGTTGTCGATTCCAAATCTGGATGATCCGTCAATTCGTCCGCTTAGAGTAAACAGATATTTCTCATTGAGCTTATAATTAGCCCTTGAAAAATATGAAAGATAACTGTGTCCGTAATCCCAGCTTGAGAAAACAGTAGCTTCAGCTGCATTTGCTATATTGTGGAAATCATCTGTAGGAAAACCTTTACCCTGAATATCGGAGCCGGTTGTCATTGACTCCTGGTATGACATTCCTGCTACTATGTTTATATCGTGTTTTTCAATTTTTTTGGCGAATGTGAAATAGTTTTCCCAGTTATAGTTGACCACCCTCAGTGAGCGGTTCTGTGCTTCTCCTGCAGGCCCTGCCCCGATTGTCTTCCTTCCCCAGAAGTTTTTCTCACGCTGGTCAATGATGTCTGTACCGAACTCTGACCTGAAAGTAAGATCCTTAAGGATGTTATATGATACATAAGCGTTGGCCAGTGATCTGAATACGGTCTGATTATTGAAAGCGTCCCTGAGGGAAATAAGACCATTGTAATAAACGGTATTGGTATTCAGTTCACCTGTTTCAGGATCATAGACCGGAGTAACCGGTGCCTGAGCAACAAGCTGGAGCGGAGTGGCAAAAGCGTTGTCATTTTCAACCCTGTCCATCTCTGTCCTTATAAGGTTCATCTGAAAACCAAATGTCATTTTTTCAGTTGCTTTCTGATCGAGATTCAGTCGTCCGCTGAGCTTTGTCATGTTATTGCCGCGGATGATGCCTTTTGTATGGTCATAAGTTATACCTGCATAATACTGTGTATTATCATTGCCGCCGCTCCCTGAGACACTCACCCTGTTTACTGAACCTTTCTGGAAGGCCTCTTTCTGCCAATCTGTGTCGTACCCTTCATTCCAACGGGGGACAAACATATCCCAGATATCTTCTTTAGGCAGCCATCCCCAAACAAGGCCATCACCATCAGATACGTTGTCCATTGCTTCATTAAAAAGTTCGAGATATTGTTCAGCATTAAGCCATTTTACCAGTCTGCTGGGTTCGCTGATACCCGTTGTGTAATCAATGTTGAATTTTGTGTCTCCTTTTCTTCCTTTTTTGGTGGTTATAATCACAACCCCGTTTGATGCCCTTGAGCCATATATTGCTGCTGCAGATGCATCTTTAAGCACCTGTATTGACTCAACATCCGACATGGCCAGGTCAGCGAGAGGGCTTGTAGGCTGATTGTATTCATTCCCAAGGCTCTCAGAGGTAATAGGAACCCCGTCCACTACGTACAAAGGCTGGTTATCGGCTGAGACAGATGAAGATCCCCTGATCCTCATTTTAACTGTTTCACCAAGCTTTCCGCTTGCCTGCTCAATAAATACCCCTGCCGTTTTTCCCTGAATAGCTGATTCAAAACTGACTGTAGGCATTTCAGACAGACCTTTGGTATCAACCTTTGTAATTGCACCGGAAACAGCTCTTTTGATTGCAGAACCGTAACCCACGACAACAACTTCGTCAACACCCATTACTTCAAGTTCAAGATCCACATCAATGACAGAAGAGGTTCCCACAGTAACTTCTTTGGATTTCATACCCACGAAGCGAAACTCAAGTACCGAACCTGGCGCTGCAGATATCTGATACTTACCGTTTATGTCAGTCGACGTACCTGTTGAGGTACCCTTTACAATAACTGTTGCACCTGCCACAGGTTCACGATCTTCAGAGTTCCTGACAGTACCTGTTATAATCCTCTGCTGCGCTGACAAATCCGCCAGAAGAACTGCAAGCACAAAAAATAACAATAAGAGCTTTTTCATGAACTTTCTGTTTAATTAAAAAATATAGATTCTGGTTTTAAAAAATTTTCTTGTCGAATCAGTTTGATTAAAATTAAATTTCATTATTGCTATTTCAATTACACTTTGAAAAATTTGTGCCCAAAGGTAGCATGATTTTTTATGATGACAAATGAATATAAAAGAGAAAACCAGTGAAAAGTTACACTGGTTTTCTCAAATTAATGTCTGATGCAAATTACTTGGCAACATCCCACCATACCCTGTCAGTTAGAGTCAATCCTGCAGGCATGTTTTCACCATTGTAGAGACGTTCTTCATCACAATAAGGATACCTTCTTGGAATCTGGCTCAGTACAGCTCCTTTGGCAAGTTGAAAAACAGGATAACCTGTTCTTCTCCAGTCGGTCCATGTTTCAACCTGGAGAAATGAACTGAGGTACTTATGAATCATTATGGTTTCAAGGCTAATTGATGATGAGTTTATTCTGTGGGCATTGAACCATGTACCATCTCCATAGGCCCCTTCCCTCATCAAAGAAGCTTTGATACCTTCATTACATGCTTCAATTGCAAGAGGATCAGTATTATTAAGCTTATATCTTGCTTCCGCTTCAATAAATTTCATTTCAGAATATGAAACCAGGTCTATAGGTGAATCGGTAGAAGCGTAACCTGCACCAATGGAGGCGGCATCAAGGTTTGGTTCTCCTGAGGGAGAACCTTCATCACCGTTAAAATAGACTGCTTTCCTCGGATCTCCGGTAGCATCAAGAAGGTTTATAAAAGTTGTATTTGCCGAGTAGTATCCGGTTCTTTCGGATTCATACTGGTACATCGGATTTGAATTATTATAGGCACTCCCGAAAGGCACCCGCATATTATCTTCATTGCCGGTATATGCATTTGTAAGGGCATTTAGTGCATCAGTCAAAGCTGAACTGCCCTTCCTTTTTTCGAGGTGAAGGCTGTAGCGTGCCTTCAGTGCATAAGCTGTCTTTTCCCATTTTTCAAGATCTCCCCCGTAAATCAGGTCTTCTGCTCCCGGACTGAATAGACTTTCCGGAGCATTAAGATCTGTAATTGCTTTATCCAGAAGATCGAAGATGGTTGCATAAATCTCTTCCTGTGTATCATACTCCGCAGTACAATCTCCTTCTGCTCCCTTGAAGGCATTAGAATACGGGATGTCCCCCCAATGATCGGTTGTGACACCCAGAAGATATGCCATCAAAACCCTCGCCACGCCTGCATAATGAGGAGATTCACCAGCTTCGGCCTTTTCCATCATTATCTTTGCATTTATCATAGCAGGTGAATAAAGCGAATAGCTCCATGCTGATGTAACATCTGCTTCGTTTATTATATAAATGTCTGCATCAGCTGCCTGGCTCTGTAAACCGGTTATCTGCTGCATCCATGCACAATCCCATCTTGCCATTTCTCCACCCACAACATAAGCTGCAGCAACCTCCACAGGGGCAAGCAACTGAGCCATTGATACATCTGTCGGGTTATTGGGATCGACATTTATGTCAGGATCTATCCATTTATCGCATGACCCCGATAAAAATGCCATCATCGTAATAAACAATATTATTCTTTTCATTGTATGAGTTTTTAATATTAGAAATCAACTTTTATCCCGAACACATAAGATTTAGTATTAGGCATATTGAAATAATCCAGCCCCTGGGCATTGAAAGCCCCCATCAGATTGGTCTCAGGATCAATTCCCCTGTAAGGGGTTGAAAGCCAAAGATTGCGTCCTGTTGCATATACGGAAAGATTCTTCATAACCGACTTTCTTATCAACCTGCCAAAATCATATGAGAGAGATACTTCACGCAGTCTTACCCAGTCTGTCTTTTCGACAAACTGCTCCTGCGCAGGACTTGCTCCTCCTCCAATAACAGTATAATAATATTGGGAATAGATCGCCTCAATGTCATTTTTTACACCGGAGGTGATGATTTCACCATCCGGATCCAGATGCCCCTTAACACCTTCAAATACTACAGATTGTCCTCTGTTCTCAGTTATCTTGGATGTCCCGAATCCTAACAGTCTTGATATTGTACCGTTCCACATAATTCCTCCATTTTTAATATCAAACAGGAATGACAGACTGGCTCCTTTATAGGAAATCTCATTGTTAATGCCAAGAATCCAGTTAGGAGATATCTGTCCGAGTGATTTCATGGTCTCGTTTTTTATCGGATAACCATATCCGGCACTTGCGGGGTTGTCGTTAATTATAAGGTTTCCGTTGTTGTCTTTGTAGAAGCTGGTACTGAACATGCTTCCATAGGCTTCTCCTGCAACAACATTTATTGTGGAACCTGTAAATCCTCCCAGGCTGATGTCAGTAACTCCGGGAGCAAGTGACAGAACTTTATTTTTATTCCTGGTAAAGTTCAGTCTGATATTCCAGTTAAAATCTGCAGTTCTAACCGGTGCCGCATCTGCCATAAACTCTATTCCCTTATTCTCCATTGTTGCAGCATTCATGTACTGGGCATTATATCCCGAAGTGCCGGCCACAGGTACCTGTATCAGCAAATCCCGGTTCTGATTATTATAATAAGTTATATCGAAACCTAACCGGTTCTGAAGAAGTTTTAACTCAAGACCTATTTCACGGGATAAAAGACTTTCAGGTTTAAGGTTCGAGTTTGCCAGAACATTCAATGGCGTAAAGCCCGGTATGCCAAGGAAAGGGAATGAATCACCGGTTGCCCAGCCATCGATAATTATGGCTGAAGTGTACGTATTAATTACATTATACGGTGTTGCATGATTTGCAATCTGGGCATATGAAGCTCTTATCTTTCCGTAAGATAAAAAGTCATTGTCCTTCAGGTAGGGAAGTTCACTGAAAATAAACCCCAGGCTTGCAGATGGGAAGAAGAAGCTGTTGTTTTTCTCAGGCAGAGTTGTGGACCACTCATTACGCCCTGTCAGACCCAGGAACAACATACTCTTGTAGGAGAACTGAAGATCAGCAT
>JABUEV010000225.1 GCA_013314865.1 Bacteroidales bacterium
ACATGTGGGGTTTGACCAGATTTACCGGCGTCCTGATCCCGAACTCCCTGTAAACCTTCAGTATTGTATCGTTTATCTCCTTCACCGGGTAAGCATGTATTTTTGCTTTAGTATTGTCTTCAACGATGAAGTTCGAAACCTTTATTCCCTGGTGTATGAGAGTCTCCCATAATACCGGCTGGATTACTGATGTGTCTGCCATTGCATCGGTAAGTTGGGTTTTGTTCCATTGCACCTTGAAACTCTGTATGTTTTTTATTTTCTGAGCCCATCGGATTATCTCAGGGAAGGTGGCCATTGTGGTTGCCGATGTATGGGAAAGACGCATTGAGCAGTGTAGCGACAGCCGAAGGTAGCTGTTTCCGCCTTCATTAATCCTTCCTGCAGGGAGCGTGGTGAATATAATAGTCTGCTTCATTTTTATTGGCTGTTTAACATTCTCATGATAAATTATTTAAGAGGCAAAAGCCGCACAATAGTTCTGCCAGTGCTCAAGACTGTATGTATCAGCAAATTTCGGATCGGCATCATTGCCTGAGAAGGTTCTTTTAACTGTAACCTTGACAGTCTTGCTGAAAAATAGCACCTCAACTTTAACTGAGAGTGTTGCGGTACCAACAAGCCGACTGCCCTTGTCAACCTTAAGAACCGGCTTGTTGTCCTCCATTATGGTCTTCTCTCCCAGTGATTCATAAAGCAGTTCGAGGTAGAACTCGAGTGTGACCTTTATAAGCTTTAGAATTGAGAGTCTTCCTGTTAGCCTCAAATAAGCGGTCATGGTGTATGAGGTTCCTTCAGGCTCAGTTACAAGGC
Source organism: Bacteroidales bacterium (assembly GCA_013314865.1). GTDB lineage: Bacteria > Bacteroidota > Bacteroidia > Bacteroidales > VadinHA17 > LD21. Next base: position 814 of record JABUEV010000225.1, read on the forward strand.
AGTAGTAGAATCCTCCCATAGCCTCCACTGAACCGCTTGCCACACCAAGGTTAAGAGATACTCCTGCTCCAAACTCAAAGGCTGCATCAAGACGCCTCAGTCCTTTCATGGTTGTTTCCATGCTGAAGAATCCGCCTCCGCCAAAGCATGATACCAGAACCCTGAACGGATTCTCACGGCTTGAGAAATTAAACCCGAGCGTCAATGCTTCCTGGTTAAACGGGATCTTCAGCCGTGTGCCAAGCATCATGTTTGACAATGCAAGAATCCCGACCTCTATATTTGGAAGTGGGAAATTGTATCCTGCCACTATGCCGTTTGTGGTTACATCAATGAATGGTCCCGCGGCAAACTGATCGGCATTAAGTACTTTCTGAAGATTGTTTACAAATGAAAGGGATCCTATCAGCCTTATAGGTACCGTCGAGAACTTAAGGTCAACATCCGGCTTTGAGCCTGTTCCGGATTTAAACGACAGCCTTTCAAAGTTTATCTGGATTGTCTTTGCCACAACGATTGAAAACTTCTTTATCGAGGCATCAACGTCGAATCTTGGAGGCGATTTAAGGTCCATACTTTTCCTCATCGAGCTGTCAATGGAAACCTCTATCTGATTGACAGAGGAGTTCATGTTCTTTATCTGGAACAGTACTGCATCAAACTCATTTTTTGTTTTTGGCTTCCAGTGATATTCAACAACTATCTCATCTCCCTTTATCTGGAACTTCACATTTGGTATTTCAGGTATTGACTCAATAATTTTGTTGGCGATATCTCCGGCCAGTGTTTTGATCAGACCCTGAAGATCAGTTAGTGATGACACAAGGCCAAGTACATTAACAACTGCAACTATTTCTGCATCCTCAAATCCATTGTTCAGCAGTCCCTTTACCAGTTCCAGCATCTGCGACACAGCCTGACTGCTTACATCCGCTCCGGCAGATGTAAGCTCACTCCTCAGTCCTGAAGGATTATTTACATAACCCGCCAGGGTGGAAATGCTGATATTCTTCGAGCTGATTTCTTTTCCGATTGTTATGGCAGACTCAACAGTTTCTTTAATTGTTCCCTGGCTTACAGTTATGCCAAAACTGCCTAATGCCTGTGCCAGTGCTTCCGAATCCTTAAGTGCTTCAATTATGCTTTTGTTCTCCAAAAGTCCTGATACAGCCACAAGAAACTTGTTAAGCCGTCTTAATTCAGCATCAGCCCTGGCAAGAACTGACAATATTTCCTGCGAGACAGACTCAACCTGATCTCTTATTTTTTCAATCTGGTCTTTAATCTTTTTGACAGTTCCTGACAGATCAACCTCAGACATCAGTATGTCAACGAAATCAATAACTCCGAATATTTTCGGGATCTTGTCGGCCAGTGAGAAAATCTTCTTCGCAACAACCATCAAACTATTAAGGTTGTCGAGAGCATTTCCCGTAAGACCTGTAAGTTTTGATAACCCTGTTATTGCCATGTTTGGCGTCAGGAAGCCTCCGCTTGTCTCGGAGTCGCCGAAAACAAGCTCAGCTTTTTCTTCCGGATGCACTTTCGCAAAGACCATTGACAGATTGTTGTCGTCCACAAGCTGAATCCTTACAGGTTTCCGTTCACCTGTAAGCTCCTCTACCTGTTTGAAATAGACTGACGATTCGACAACTTCAGGATAGAACTTCACGCCGTCAAGGTCATAATTAATATTTCTTGCCCCGAACATGATGCTTCTGGTCTCAAGCATTGTATCGCCCGGCACAAGACTTCTGGCATAGGCTACAGGTTTTGATGCAGGGCCTGAGCTGAAATAGCTCCATCCGTTTTTAGTGTAATGATCAACCACAACCGACTGCTGTGGCACGTTGGCTTCAACAAATACGAGCGGCACTTCAGTTCTGACTGATTGGCCTGCAGCGTCGTCCATCTCCGTTTTGAAATAGAGTGGTTTGGCTGTGTCTGCCACGTCATAGAGTTCAAATGCATTTTGTCCGGTAATGATCTGTTTTGTTGCAACCTGCTTTTCCAGGTCTTTGATTTCCACTCTCTGGAACGGGAACGGAACGAATCCCTGATTTACTGGCCGGTCGTACAACAGTTCAGGCTGTGTGACAACAATATATTCCTTTACGATAATAACGGCAGTGTAGACATTTCCGACAAGCTGAATTTTTCTTTCACCAATTATAATACGCACTGCCTTGTGGCCGAACGGGAACAGGTATCCGCGCATTACAAGCTTGATGTAATGGTCACGGCCCATAGTGGCACGCTGAAGCCATGCCTGGAGTGCAATACCGTTTATTCTCCGTTCGTCGCGAAATTCGTAATCAAACCAGGCACCCAGGGCAGAAAGCATAAGCCGTTTTGCCTTCACAGGTCTTGGGTCAGCCTTGGCATTTGAATTCTCAATCCGCAGGTCAAGATAGTTTGATGTCAGGTGCACCAGTTCGTTAATCTGGTAAGGTTCCGGAAGACTGTAGAAGTTTTTCGAAGCTTCAATAAACGGACGTGACTGGCCTCCCGGTTTCTCACTTGCACACGGGCTCCAAAGAACTCGTACAGTCTTAAGATCGCTTAGTGCATTTTCGTCAATCTCGCCGCTTGCAAGCTTCACCCCCATTCTCGTATGCCAGAGCTCAAAAAGCTGGCCCTGCTTTATGGAAATCAACGGAGGTATTTTAAGCAGGGAAGGTGAAACAACATTTTTATACCTGGGATTACGTACAATTACAGGCTGAATCATACGTATCTGCCGGGTTCCGTCTGCAGTTTTTACTTGTGCTGGTAACACCCGTTTTACCTGAGCCCTGCTTTCCGGCGCAGACGGCGACACTTCCTTCCTCCCAGGTGCAACAACGATGTCATCTGAAATATCAAGCCGATCTGGTTTGCTTTCATCATACTCTCCGAACTCGTCCCTTAATTCAATGTTATGAGCGAAGCCGGCAAACTGGTTAGGAGATATCTCCATCCATGCCGGCGCTTCGATTGAAGTCTCGTATTTTGACGGTTCTCCCATCCGGAAGAGATTTGCAAGGGCTCCCTTAACCTGGTCGACCATTGTTGTCTCAAGCTCGGGATTGGCAAGCACTTTCACTACATTCTCATCCGACAGGCTCAACCTGCCAGGACCTTTCGGAGAAGAGGCCACAGCCACTTTGACTTCCTGCGCCGTCATGGGCTGTTGAATCTGTTTAGTCTTTACAGGTGCCGGATCAATAACTTTTTTCTGCCGCATCTGAAGGTCAATGGATTTCCGGGGAGTAATCACAGCTTTCCCTGCCTGAGTCGCACCATAAACCATCACTGCCTTCTGCAGATTCTGCTGAAGAAGTCCGGCCGATTCTCTGCCTGTATTGAACCAGCGTGCACGGTAATTCACCTGTATTTCAAAATTGTCCCAGTTGAGAAGATATTCAAGGGTGAGAGGTATAGGCTCGTTATCAGGAGGCACCTTAAAAACAACCCTGCTGCTTTTTGCCCTGAGGAACTTTGCAGGCACACGGGGTTTGTTAGGTTCCTTAAACATCTCTTCACGGGTATGCTGTGACGGGAAATGAACTATCAGGAATGACGGTGATTTCGGATCATCTATCTTTAAAAGGTTGCCGTCAAGAGTGAAATTTACAAACTCAAGCTGGAGGTTCAGAAAATCATTTGGACGAATAATATTGAACAGTATCGGAGTATCTGTTCTGAACCGCACTCTCGTGGCTTCCCTGTTTACATATATCCAGCCTGCCCTTTCATCCTGGTCATCAACTCTCTGTACGTTTGCAGGATTTACCACCTGTCCTGTTGCCGGTTTCTGCAGTTTAATAGCCCGCTGGTCCTGGAAGGAGAGATTAACTCCGGGAGTATCAGCGTAAACGGCAGGAAGTGAGCTGCAGCCGCTTATGGTTATCATGCTCTGAAGCAGTCGGGCTTTCAGATCAAAATAGGATATTTCACTTTCTTCCCCTTTGATCAGAAGAGAATGCTCATCAGTTGAAGCTATTGCAAAAGCAGAACCTGCAGATCCGATCCACTGCGGTGAGTCTCCGATATCCCCTGCAAACATAAATGGCTCGCCGTCGGAAGAATATTCCTTTGAGAATCTTGCACTGCAAAAAGAGAGGGCAGAGTTACCTCCCTGGGGCATCAGGACCACAGGAAGGCAA
>JABUEV010000226.1 GCA_013314865.1 Bacteroidales bacterium
AGAATGTTTAGTTCCCTGCTGTAAACTATTTCTTTTTCAAACTCTGCTTTTATTGAGGTTACTGCTTTTGCTGTATCAGGCGGATTAAGGGCAAAAGTAATTGAGTATTCCGATGAAGCCTGAGTAATCAGTATTACATTTACATTCTGTCGTGCCAGTGCCCCGAATAATCGCATCGAAGTTCCAGACACACCAACCATTGCAGTTCCCTGAAGAGTAATGAGGTCAATATGATCAATAGATGAAATTCCTTTGATGGGACTTATCCCGTCATCACCCGGCTTTTCACTTATCAGAGTGCCTTTTTTTGAAGGATCAAAAGAATTTTTTACATGAACCGGAATTTTTTTTCGGTAAACCGGTCGCAGGGTAGGAGTATAGATGACTTTTGCTCCGAAATGAGACAATTCTATAGCTTCTGAATATGTCAGACTGTCAATGGCATAAGCTTTATCCACTTTTCTTGGGTCGGCTGTCATAAAACCATCTGTATCTGTCCATATTTCAAGAGATTCAGCTTCAAGTACCGAAGCTATAATAGCGGCAGTATAATCTGAACCTCCTCGGCCAAGTGTTGTGGTTTCATTGTTTGGAGTACTGCCGATAAAACCGGGAACTATAATGATTTTCTCATCAGTATAGAATTTTTCTTTAATCAAAGTGTGGGTAATGTCAAAATCCACATTTGCATTGCCGAAATTGTCATCAGTTCTGATGAATTCCCGGGCATCGAGAAGCAATCCTTTACCGAAATACCGGCTTATTATAAATGATGATGCTCTTTCGCCTGTACTGAGCACCTTGTCAGATGCTTTTCTGCTAAGCTCTCTCAGCAGAAAAATTCCCCTAAGTGTGTCAGCTGTTTCATTGAAAATGTTTCTGAAATGACTCAGTACTTCATTTCTGCCGTTTTGTTCAATAAGAATTTGAACATAGGATTCATGAAGGGATACAATCTCATTAAAAAGATTTAAATATTCTGTATTTCCTTCAGCGGCGAGTTCGCTTGTTTTTTTCAGTTTATCAGTAATTCCCTCAAAGGCAGACACTACCACAATACAGTCGGATGATTCCGATTCTACAATTTTCCTGACCCCCCTGATTCTTTCAGGATTTCCTACTGATGAACCTCCAAACTTTAGTACTTTCATCCCGATGTTAAATGCTGATTCAGCGTAAAATTTTTGAAAGTGCAAATTTAATTAAAGAATTTAAACAATATGCCTTATTTTATATAAGAATTTAAACAGGTTACCTTAAAGTATTTAAATTACATAGAGATATATGGCGTCTGATTAAAAAAAGTAAGACTGCATCAAATGTCACATTTGATGCAGTCTATTGATAAATGCTTCAATTTCCTTTATTTAGCTGCCTTCTCGAGTCGTTTTAGTATTGAGAAGATGAATGCAGCAGAGGCAAAACAGCATACAATAAATACAAGCCATAACTGCCATAATTCTACTCTATCCCACAGGAGTGTCCCCACAAAAAGAAGTTTATTTCCAACAGCAGTAGCCAGGAGCCATCCTCCCTGCATCAGACCCTGAAATCTTGACGGGGCAACTTTAGAGACGAAAGACAAACCCATCGGACTCAGGAATAACTCGGCTATTGTCAGAATCAGATAACTGCTTATCAGCCAGTAAGGAGTAACCCTGAACTCATCTGCCACAGGAACTCCTGCAAGTGATGCCGGCGAAGGAAGTTTCAATGAGGCCAAAAGCACCAGGATGAACCCAAAGGCAGCAATGATCATCCCTATGCCTATTTTCTTAGGTGTGGATGGTTCTATTCCCTTTTTGTTGAGCCATGCAAACATACCCATCACAGGAAAGGTAAGTGCGACGATGAACAAAGGATTAAACGACTGGAATATTTCAGGTGAAATTGAATTTCTGGGAGCCGATCCTTTAAGACTGAGCCAGGCTCCTGTAAGTGCTCCGACAAGCAGAACTGCTCCGGCTATCTTTACATTCGTACTCAGGTTTTTTCGAAGCAATATAACGAGTCCTGCTATTGAACCTATAACAGCAAGTATTGAAGGAAGGGTAAAAAACAGGTTCGTGAAAGGGCCTACCTGCTTAACGGTGTAATCCCTCGCGAAAAGAGTCAGCGTCAAACCATTCTGATGGAACGACATCCAGAAGAATATCACAACTATGAAAACAAGGACCAGTGCCGTAATACGGGCTCTTTCTTCCTTGTGAGAGCTCATGATTATCCAGGTCACAAATCCTGCAAACAGACCAAATGCAAATCCTGCAGCCCATCCGACCTGTTTGATGAAATGCAACCCCCAGGCGGTTATGCCTATCGCAGCTATTGCCGCTATTAGTGGAAGAGGTTTAAATTCAATCTTCAATGCAACTTCTGAAGATTTCTTTTCCTTGTTCGGAAGCAAACGGTTGAAAATGACATAGACAAGAAGGGAGATAACCATTGCAGCCGCGGCAATGCCAAATGCATAATTGTAGCCTCTTGAAAATATATCCAGATATTTGTCTGCAAATGAAGCGAGATCGGTTACTGGGCCGGTCAGACTGACTTTATCTGCCAGCTGTTGCAGTGCTGAAGTGTCAGCGAGTGTCCCGTTTTTAAACTGGTGGCACAGTGCAGGCAGGCTTGCATCATGGGCAAATCCGTTTATTTTAAGCCACCAGTTTCTCATTCCGTTGGCAGCAAAAGGTGCAAAAAATGCACCGACATTGATCCCCATATAAAAAATCATAAAAGCAGTATCCCTTAGCTTTGAATATTTGGGATCATCGTACATCTGCCCTACAACAGCCTGCAGGTTTCCTTTGAAAAGCCCGTTGCCAAGCGCAATTGTCATCAGTCCTATTACAGTAACAGTGAGGGTCATTCCGGGAAGCGCCATTATGATGTATCCTGCAAACATTATTATTATACCTGCAAGAATTACCAGCTTATATTTACTGGTTGAATCAGCAAGTATTCCGCCTACCAGCGCCAAAGCATATATACTGAAATAAAACCAGCTGTATATACCTCCGGCTTTTTCGGCTGAAAGACCAAACTTTGCCTGAAGAAAAAGCACCAGAATGGCCATCATGGTGTAAAAGCCAAACCTTTCACCCATGTTGGAGAAAAAGGCAACTAAAAGTCCTTTCGGATGATTTTTAAGCATAATGGTTAGTGTTATTAATGAGTAATAAATTCATTTTTTCAAAACAGATATGGTTAATTACCGGATTATGTCATAATCTTAAATTGCAGGAAACAAATATATTAATCTTTTTATAAGTACAAAATTCCAAATACCTGCCTGTAAAAGGTACTAGATCCTGAAATCGTCAAAAAAAATTGCAATAAGCTGATAAAATTTTATATTCTGATGGAAGAGCTTATTTTTGTAAAAGAGAGGAATACTATGAAAATTTTCACCAGCAAACAGGTAAAGGAGATCGACCAGCTTACAATCACCAACGAGCCTGTATCTCCGGAAGGTCTTATGGAGAGGGCTGCAAGAAAATTATTTACCTGGATAACCGACAGGTTTGACAAATCAAGAGAAATACTGGTTTTCGCCGGCCCGGGAAACAATGGTGGTGACGGACTTGCTCTTGCCAGAATGCTGTGGATTGAAGGCTATAAAGTCCTGACATTCTTTATCAATACCGGCTCAAAGACATCAGACTGCTGGGAAGTAAACCGGTCAAGACTGAAAAATGAGACTGCTGTACCTTTTTATGTCATAAACCAGCTGACTGATTTTCCTGAGGTACAGAGAAATTCAATACTGATTGACGCAATTTTCGGATCTGGTCTGACCAGGCCTGTGGACGGACTGGCGGCTGAAATTATCCGGAAAATAAACCAGCTTGATGTGGTAAGAATATCGGTTGATATTCCTTCAGGATTGTTTGGAGAGGATAATACAGGCAACATCGCTGAAAATATCGTTTCTGCCCATTATACGCTAAGTTTCCAGTTCCCTAAGCTTTCATTTCTGTTTCCTGAAAATTACAGGTTTACAGGCGAATGGTCCGTTCTGCCGATCGAACTTCATGAGAAAGCAATTCATGCAACTCAATCCAATTACTTTCTTACAGATAGAAGTGATATATTTTTCAGACTGAAAAGACGGGGGAAATTTGATCACAAGGGCACTTACGGACATGGACTGCTGATATCAGGGTCTTATGGAAAAATGGGAGCTGCAATAATGGGAGCAGAAGCTGCACTGCGATCAGGAGCAGGCCTTTTAACGTGCCATGTTCCTGGGTGCGGCGTTAACATATTGCAGACAGCTTTGCCGGAGGCTATGGTCCAGCCTGATCAGTCTGAAGTTTGCATATCGGCAATTCCTGAACTCAATAATTTCACGGCAGCCGGTATAGGACCCGGAATAGGAACCGGAAAAGAGACACAGTCAGCACTTCATGAACTGTTGAAAATGTGTAAAATACCACTGGTTATTGATGCTGACGGCATTAATATTCTTGGTCTTAATAAAGAATGGATCTCACTCCTGCCTGAAAATTCTGTTCTGACACCTCATCCGAAAGAGTTTGAAAGAATCGCCGGCAAAACCGGTAATAGCTATGAGAGACTCATGAGACAGACGGAGTTTTCCCGCAGACATAAATGTTTTATAGTGCTTAAGGGAGCCTTCACTGCAATCTCAGACCCTGAAGGATCTGTATATTTTAATTCAACAGGCAATCCGGGTATGGCAACTGCCGGAAGCGGAGATGTTCTGACAGGGATGATTACAGGAATGTTATGCCAGGGCTACAAACCGCTGGATGCCTGCCTTATAGCAGTATATGTTCACGGACTGGCAGGGGATATTGCTGCTGGAAAAACAGGATTTGAATCTCTTATTGCCACTGATATAATCCGGAATATAGGAAATGCGTTTATACAAATAAGATCTGATAAATTGTAAAAAAATCAAACGGAAAAATGAAAAAAACATTTAGAA
>JABUEV010000227.1 GCA_013314865.1 Bacteroidales bacterium
AAGGTTCAATGGTTAAAATAATTCCTTCGGAACGGAAAATCACAGGCTATTGCAGGAATAATCACGGCGGCGTTCCTCAAAACTTCCGGAATTTTTTCGTAATAGTTTTCGACCGGGATTTTGATTTCTTCCATACATGGAACGAAAACGGACTCAGGCCTGGCAACCTTGAGGATGAAGGTAATCATGTCGGGGCTGTCATAGGTTTCCGTACGGAAAAAGGCGAGCAGATACATGCAAGAGTTGCATCCTCATTTATAAGTCCGGAACAGGCCCGGCTGAATCTTGACCGGGAGATCGGCACTAAAGACTTTGAGTCAGTTATGAACGATGGAAAAGATGCTTGGAACAAAGAACTTGGCAGAATTAAGGTTGAAGGAGAAGACTTTGACAGGATAAGAACATTCTATTCATGCCTTTACCGTTCCCTGCTCTTTCCAAGAAAATTTTATGAGATTAACGAAAAGAATGAAATAGTTCATTACAGTCCTTACAATGGCGAGGTTCTGCCAGGTTATATGTTTACGGACAACGGTTTCTGGGACACCTTCCGCAGTCAGTTCCCGTTCCTGACATTGATGTATCCCGACCTTAACAGTAAGATAATGGAAGGACTGGTGAATACATACAAAGAGAGCGGGTGGCTTCCTGAATGGGCAAGCCCCGGCCATCGAGACTGCATGATTGGCTCCAACTCGGCATCTCTGATAGCTGATTCATATTTAAAGGGGATAAGAGGATATGACATTGAAACACTCTACGAGGCAATACTTAAAAACACCGACAGCGTGGGACCGGTCTCTTCAGTAGGCCGCCTGGGTGCAGATTATTATAACCGGCTTGGATATATTCCTTATGATGTGGGCATCAACGAAAATGTCGCCCGCACTCTCGAGTATGCTTATGCTGATTTCTGCATCTCCCGTCTTGCAGAAGCTCTTGGACGCCCTGAAGAGGAAGTTCTGAAATTCAGATCAAGGGCAATGAATTATAAGAATGTCTTCGATCCGGGAAGAAAGTTAATGAGAGGCAGAAACCTCGACGGTTCCTTTCAGTCACCCTTTAGCCCCTATAAATGGGGTGATGCCTTCACCGAAGGTAACAGCTGGCACTATACCTGGAGTGTCTTCCAGGATGTTGAGGGACTGATAAACCTTATGGGCGGCCGTGAAGCTTTTGTAGCAAAACTTGACTCGGTGTTTGAGGTGCCACCTGTGTTCGATTATTCTTATTACGGACTCGTAATTCACGAGATTCGCGAGATGCAGATAATGAATATGGGAAATTATGCACACGGCAACCAGCCGGTACAGCATATGATATATCTCTACAACTACGCTGGTCAGCCATGGAAAACACAACTGCATGTAAGGGAAGTGATGAAAAAGCTTTACAACTATCTTCCTGACGGCTATTGCGGTGACGAGGATAATGGCCAGACATCTGCATGGTATGTATTCTCATCGCTGGGATTCTATCCTGTCACTCCGGGAACAGATCAGTACGTTTTCGGCTCACCCCAGTTCAAAAAGGCAACACTAAGGTTTGAAAGCGGCAGGGAATTAATTATAAGTGCCCCTGAAAACAGCAAGACTAACTTTTATGTAAAAAGCATCAGCCTGAACGGTAAGCCATTGAACAGGAATTATATTCTGCACAGCGAAATTCAATCCGGCGGCAAACTTCTGTTCAGGATGCAGGATGAACCGGAAAAAGAACGATGTGCATCACCCATATCATTTCCATATTCAATGAGCATCAAAGAATAAATACATGTTAAAAAAAACTGTAATTCCTGAAATATTCCTGTTATCATTTTTCCTGCTTTTATCTTGTAACAGCAGGCAACAATCAGTTTCCATATCAGAAACAGGATATTATAAGGAGAAATACCGCCCTCAGTATCACTTTTCGCCGGACTCAGGATGGATGAATGATCCAAACGGCCTGTTCTGGTTTGATAATGAATACCATCTGTTCTACCAGCATTATCCTGATACTACAGTTTGGGGCCCGATGCATTGGGGACATGCGGTAAGCAAAGATCTTGTTCACTGGGAACATTTGCCTGTTGCATTATATCCCGATTCGTTGGGATATATTTTTTCAGGAAGTGCAGTTGTCGACAAAGACAACACATCGGGTTTTGGCAGTACCAGGAACCCTCCGGTTGTTGCTGTTTTTACATATCATGACCCTGTTCAGGAAAGGAATGGGGGAGATGCATTCCAGAACCAGGCAATAGCATACAGCACCGACAAGGGAAGGTCATGGACCAAGTATTCAGACAATCCCGTTCTTAAAAACCCGGGAATCAGGGATTTCAGGGATCCTAAGGTCTTCTGGCATAAGGAGACTTCAAGATGGATCATGATACTTGCTGTCCGCGACAGAGTCCATCTTTACTCTTCCCCTGACCTTAAAAAATGGTCATTTGAGAGTGAATTCGGTGAAAAAGAAGGAGCACATGGAGGTGTCTGGGAGTGTCCTGATCTGTTTCCCTGAAGGTAGATAAGAGTGATGAAACCAGATGGGTTATGTTAGTAAGCATTAATCCGGGAGGCCCTAATGGTGGTTCGGCCACACAGTACTTTACAGGTGATTTTGACGGGAAAATATTCTTTGCTGACGGAATAAAAGAGAAATGGCTCGACTGGGGCCCTGACAACTATGCCGGAGTGACATGGTCGGGAATACCTGAGTCAGATGGACGAAGGTTGTTCATAGGGTGGATGAGCAATTGGAATTATGCAAATGTAGTTCCTGCATCAACGTGGCGAAGTGCGATGACTCTGCCCCGTGAACTGGTTCTTGAGAAGTTGAACGGAGAATACACATTGTTGTCGAAGCCTGTGGAAGAATTAAAGACACTCCGTCAGGCAGAGAAAGCAGTTACTGCTGAAGGATTAAAAATAAAAGGTACCAGGAAGATTGAATTGGGCAATATAGACCTTTCCCGGAGCGAGATCAAAATTGTTTATGATTTAGCTTCATGCAAATCTGATTCATTGGGAGTGATTTTTGAAAGTCGTGGGGGACAGAAACTCATTGCAGGATATTCCCGAATCAGCGGCCGGTTATACTTTGACAGGACAAAATCAGGTAATGTCTCTTTTTCCCCATTATTCAATGGTATTTCCAGTGCGCCCTATAATCCTGGCAAGATTTTCAGCTTCCGGATTTTTCTTGACGCAAATTCTGCTGAGCTCTTTATGGATGATGGTAAGCTCGTTATGACAGGAATCTTTTTTCCGGATGAGGAGTATTCCATTTTCAGGTTGTTTGCCACAGGAGGAAAAGCAATCCTGGAAAATTTGGAAATCTTTGAGTTATCTGCAGCCTGGAGGTAAGTTTTCTATAACTTCAGACTTATCCCTAAGCGTTTTAGCAGTGCAGTAAGCCACACCATAAGTACAGCCCACAGTATAGATCCAGCAATCACAACCAGAGGCTCTGATGACTGCTTGTATATAAGTACCGGAATTCCGGACATCCAGATAGCATGATACAAAATATCCGGTGCAAGATATGTTGTAAGAGAGTTTTCTCCTGCAGGCCTGAAAAATGAAGCCCATCCTGTCTTCTTTTTTATATCGGCAATCCAGAATAAAAAAGCAAGCACCAGATAACTTATGCCACTGCATACCAGTCCCCAGCTCGGAGTTGCCTTTATCTTTGACAAAATAAACCAGTTGCGCAGTGTAAAACCTGAGATCAGAAAAATAATTCCCAGAATGACAAATGAAAGAATTACAAACCTGTATTCATCTATTGTCCACTTTTTAATCAGAATTCCTGCAAGCATTCCTGACAGCATTATAAACGGGACATTCCCTTCAATTATCACACCGAATATGGGTCTTGCTGGATCAAGGAAGGAGAGAAGGTTCAACTGTGAAATTATATTGAGTATAAGAAAGAAAATTACAAAAGAAACAGTAGCCGGTATTGAATCACGAAAAGCATGATAGATAAATGCTGATACAAGGTATCCCCAGCCAATCAGTCCAAGTATTCCCCACCAGCCTGTAACAAGAGATCCTTCATTCTCCGGTTCTCCGGACTTGAACCTGAATACCAGAAAAACAAGCAGGGCTACGCCAATGAGCCTGAAACCGCTAACAGTAAAAAAGTATTGCTCATGATTCCTGTAGTTATTCCATACCAGGAAGACCCCTATATACATCAACAGTGCCCAGAGATTACTGTTAATACCGGTAAGTTCAGCATTAACCCGCCCTGTGTTCAGCATCAGGACGCCGATAATAATAAGACTTATGCTTCTGATTATTATATGACGCACCAGTTCCCTTGAAGTCATTCCCCTGGAAATCCTTTGTGAAAATGAAAAAGGGATTGCGGTGCCTGCTATGAAAAGAAATCCCGGAAAGACCCAGTCAGCCAGTCCCATGCCGTCAAAATCTGCAGGCATGTGTCCCAGCCAGGCCGGAGCAACTTTCATGTTGAGATCATTCACAAAAAGCATCAGGAGAAGTGTGAAACCCCTCATTATGTCTATTGAATTTATGCGGCCGGATGACATAGGATTTGGATTTGTTGAAAGGTTGAAAGGTTGGATGGTTTAAAGGTTGAACAGTCTGGCATGTTGATAATTGAATTTTTGAACCGAACCCGACATATTGTCGGGTGAGCTCGGCGAAGCCAATCTTTGAATCATTGAATCAATTAAAAGTTAAATAAGCATAAAATTAATTTTTCCATGCAAAATAAAACCTGAATAAGAAGACTCTTTTATTAATTTTAGAATTAATTTTTATCATTTTCAAGTCAGATGTGGAGAGGTTTGATCAGAAAAGCAGTATGCCTGGTGATGCTTGCATTAACATCTGCAAGTTTTAATCCGCTGGAGGCAAGGATTTTCAGGATCGTCATAACGAAGAGTGAATCTTATCTTGCTGGAAAGAGTTTTGGTGTAGCCGGCCCATAT
>JABUEV010000228.1 GCA_013314865.1 Bacteroidales bacterium
AATGGCAGGAAGGATATGGGGCTTTTTCTTATTCCCGGTCACAGATTAAGGATGTGATACATTATATTGACAACCAGGAGGAGCATCACAGGAAGGCAACCTTTAGAGAGGAATACCTGAAATTGTTAGATAGATTTGAGGTTGATTATGACCCAAGGTATCTGTTTGAATGGCATAATGAATAATTATTGTCCCTTCATACCTACAGACAGGCCGCGCCTACGGCGCTCATTATTCTCTGGTGAAACGGTTTCTACAGGCAGGTCGGGTCTACGACCCTACAGACAGGTCGCGTCTACGACGCTCAAAATTCTCCGAGGGTTTTTCGGTTTCTACAGACAGACCGCGCCTACGGCGCTCGTGGAATGCTCTACAAAAGATAGGTCCGTAGGACCGGCCTGTCTGTAGCACATGTTACAAAGGAAGACACAATGAGGTCCGTAGGACAGGCCTGTCTGTAATAGAACTCCTCAGAAAGCCATTCTTGATTTCTTCTATATCAACAGCTTCTATAACTCAGTGAAAGAGATGAAAAACCTCAGATTGAATGAAACCGGACTTGCAGAAATTATTAATGAAGAGTTTTACCGGTTTCTTGCAAAGTATGAAAGCAATGCCCTCGATCGAAGAATAAACCTGATGATAAAAACTTATGGCCTATGATCAGCTTCGATGACATAAAATCTTTCTTTGGAGATACTTATCGCCGGAATCCCGCCTATTTCGAATACATGTTAAAGGAATATTTCCATTACCGGATTCTGGATATTATGTTTTCCGGAGAGAATGCTAATAAATTGAGTTTTATTGGAGGAACATGCCTGAGGATACTGCATAGAATACAAAGGTTCAGCGAAGACCTTGATTTTGACTGTTTCAACCTTTCCAGGGAAGAATTTATTGATCTGACAGACAGGGTTATTCACAGGCTGGCAAGGGCAGGGATTACTATGACTTCATCTTCCTGTCGGGTATTACGGATCCGGACTTCGGATATCTGGACAAAAAGTTCGGGATCACCAATCCGGTCCAATTATATGACAGAATCCTAAGATCTTGTGAAACAACAAACTTTGAACTCAAATCGCGCGATTTTGAAAAGCTTGTCTTCGATCAGACTGAAACCAGAAAAGTTTTGCTCTTCAGAGATTACATAAGGCAAAAACTGGATCAAGCCCGCTTGTGATACTATTCTCATTGCATGATAATTACATCCATTGAACAGGTAATGTAATTTCCCCTGAGAATGCTAATCCATGTTTTTCGGTATCCGGAACACCTGCATTGCCCCGGTTGAGCTTATCTACAAACAATCCTCAAATGAGGGTATTTTAGCGCCATGCGCGCAACCTGTTTGCAGAATTAGGATTAACCACACCCGGTTGTGAATGGTTTTTTGAACCATGGAATTATAATCTGTTTTTTCTTGTCTGAATAGTATAAATGATATATTTTTGTGTAATATTTTCATCACAAGTTAATTTTACACAAGATGTATTATCATCGCATTGCAGAAAACCTGGTCAGGAAATATCTTGAATTATTCCCGGTTGTAGGTCTTATGGGCCCCAGACAATCGGGTAAATCAACGATGCTCCGTAAAATGCTGAAAAATGAATATACGTACCTGACCTTTGATGATTTCGAAGTGAGGGATCTTTTTTATAATGATCCTAAAAAGTTTATAGCGAAATATAATAGAAAAGTAATATTTGATGAGGCACAATATATCCCGGAATTGTTTCCGCTTGTCAAACAGATTGTTGACAACGACCGGTTTAATTACGGGAATTTTATTCTTACCGGTTCAGGACAATTTCTTATGGGAAAACATATCTCGGAAAGTCTGGCCGGCAGAATCGGTATGATACCACTGATGCCGATGCAATTAAACGAAATTCCTTCCGGCAAGCAACACAAGGCCGTCTACAGCGGATCCTACCCTGAACTGGTGGTGAGAAACTGGGCTGGCAGACAAGCCTGGTATAATGCTTATCTTGAGACATATATCCAGAAAGATCTCAGGCAGATGACCAACATATCCGATCTTCATGCCTTCACAACATTCCTGAGGTTTTTAGCTGCCAATGTTACCCAGACTCTCAATCTGTCGGGAATTTCCAGGGAGATTGGTGTTTCAGTAACGACACTCTCACGGTGGTTGTCGGTTTTGGAATCGTCATATATTATTTTTCTCCTGCAGCCATATTTCAGGAATCTGGGTAAGAGACTTGTTAAAAGTCCTAAAATTTATTTCATGGATACAGGTCTGTTATCTTTTCTTACAGGTCTACACTACAGTCAGATGGAGGATAACGGGATTATGACGGGTCAGTTTTTTGAGAATTTTATTGTGTCCGAACTGCGGAAGCAGCTTTATCATTCAGGTTCAGGTGTCAGAATGTTCTTTTTCAGAACCAGCCATGGTGAAGAGATTGATGTCATTCTCGATCATGGTGACAGAGCTGATCTTATTGAGATTAAAGCATCACACTCATACCGGCCTCTTTTTCATAAGATCCTTGAGAGACTTGACTTTGGCAGGGGTTCAAAAAGAATAGTTTATCAGGGAAAAACAACTGAGATAATCGATGATATTGTTGCCTTTAACTATATGGAATTTCTCAAAGTTTTGCCGGCAGAACTTTTATGAAAGTCCGCACCTGCGGCGCTCGTGATTCCGGGGTGGAACGGTTTCTACAGGCAGGTCGGGTCTACGATCCTACAGACAGATCGCGCCTACGGTGCTCGGTAAATGTTCCACATACCACAGGTCCGTAGGACCGGCCTGTCTGTAGGTCTGCAAACAGGACGGATTTACGAATGTCAGGTATTGAAATTTCGACGGAACCATTATTTTTACCGGCAAAATTTTTGAAACCTGAAAATATGAAACATAAGAACAATTCCGGAATCCTAATGATTGCCTCAGCAATGATTTTTGCGGCACTTGTATCATGCACCTCAAGACAGAACTGGCCTCAGTTCAGAGGTCCTGAAGGAAACATGTCCTTTAACTCAACCAGCCTGCCCGATGAATGGGGAAATGACAAAAACATCAAATGGAGTGCCGGCCTTGACGGTACGGGATTCTCTTCTCCTGTCGTATGGGGAAATAAGGTATTCATTACATCTGCATTTCCTGTAAAGGCAAATCCCGCTCCTCAGCGGCCTGCAGGTCCTCCGCCTCAGCAGGGACAGGGAGGACCTGTGCCTCAGCAAAGACAGGGTGCTCCTCAGCCCCAGCAAGGGCCTCCTGCACCTGAAATCCGCGACACCAGCTACCTTAAAGAAATCTACAGGCTCGAACTTATCTGTTTTGACCTTGCTACCGGAAAGGAACTCTGGCGTCAGGTAGCATATAACGGAGCACCTAAAGCTTCAAAAAACCCGAACAGCACCTATGCCTGTGAAACACCGGCAACCGACGGCAAACGAGTATTCGCTTATTTCGGCATGAACGGGCTTTACTGCTACGACATGGATGGCAAACTACTCTGGCAGAAAAGCCTTGGAGAATACTACACTCAAAGGGGCTGGGGAACCGGCTCTTCTCCGGTAATCTATAAGGACATTGTTTATATACAGTTTGACAATGAGGATAATTCTTCACTTTTTGCCCTTAATGCATCAACAGGCGATGAAGTATGGAAGGTGGCACGCGATGAGAAAACCACCTATAGTACTCCCTATATATGGAAAAATAAATCAAGAACCGAAATTGTCACATGCGGCAAAACTGCCAGATCCTATGATCCTGAAACCGGAAAACTGCTATGGGAACTGCCAATAGGAGGCGAACAGGTAATCCCTTCACCCACCGGAAATGATGAACTCCTTTTCATTGGAAATGCCGGAGGAAGGGAAATAAAAAGCTTACTTGCTGCCGTTAAAGCCGGTACCGCGGGAGAAACGGCCTGGAAAACTGAAGAATCGGGACTGGCAAATCCATCACCACTGCTTTACAACGGACTGCTATATATCATCGGAAGCCGTGGCGAAATTTCAGTCCTGAACGCATCGGACGGAAGCCTCAAGTATCAGAAGAGAATTACCGGCATAGGTAACTGCTGGGCCTCTCCATGGGCTAACAACAATAAGATATTCTTCATCGATGAGAACGGAATAACCCGATCCTTTAAAGCCGGCGAGACATTTGAACAGACCGGTGAAAACCGTCTTGAGGGAAACAAATTCTGGGCTTCAGTTGCCATGACAGGCGATTCGTACATCTTCAGGTCGTTTGACAAACTTTATTGCATCAAAAAATAAAGGTTTCGCTTCGACAAGACTCACTAACCTTCCCTTTTCTCCACCACTATGGTGCAGTCGGTGGCAAGAGCCGCTATTGCCCCCACTGCTGCAAATACAGGGGCAAGGACGGCTCCTATTGCCCCTATCGTTAACGGAAACTCCATGATCGTCTCATCCTTCTCATTTCTGATAATTACTCTTCTCGCATTCCCTTCCTTTATAATCTCTTTGATCTTCGCAAGTATCTCATCTCCTGAAACCTTGAAACTCTCCTGACTGGTCTTTTCACTTTCTGACATAGCTTGGTTGTTTTATTAGAAAGCAAGTTAAGGTTTTATTTCGGATTTTATCGAGCAACGCAAGATAATCCCGCGCAGCGGGAGCGGATTTTGGCGAACGTAGAGAGCCAATCCCGCATAGCGGGAGCGGATTTCGGATTTCGGATTTCGGATTTCGGATTTTGGCGAACGTAGAGAGCCAATCCCGCATAGCGGGAGCGGATTTCGGATTTTTGGATTAACCTCCTTTACTGGACTAATATCGCCTATTTATTAAGTTGACAGTTATTTATCTCTGTTATTCAACTGAATAGTTTTATTTAACCTCTGTTTTTATTAAATTGCATTCACGACACTTGCAGATAATACTATCTGTCATTTCTGTT
>JABUEV010000229.1 GCA_013314865.1 Bacteroidales bacterium
GTGGACTTGCTTGCAAGATTGCGTGCAATATTCAGCAATTCCTGGTCGTCACGGACTATATTTTCCACAGTGGTAGGGGGGAGTTCAATGATTTTTTCTTTTATCTCCGGCTCCTCAACCTGCAAAAACTCAATTTCAAATTCTTTCTTCCGTTCAATTTTAAGTGACCTTAACTGGAACGACATGAAGATTATTCCTGCAATAAGGTGAACTATCACAGTGCCAAGAATTCCCACTATCTTCCCTTCATATTTCTTCATCAGTCAACTGAAGACTTATTCTTTGTTTTAGCCTTTCTCACTTTTGCAGGCTTTGTAGTGGTTGAAGCCTGGTTTTTCAGCATGCCGTCCTTGACTCCGCTAAAAAATTTTGCCCATGCAAACGGGTTTAAGAGGTTGTTGACAGGATACTGGTTCCTTGTAGCCACCGCATCAAAGTTCTGCTGCATGGCATATCGGTAACCTGCTTCGGCAGTAATTTTTACCCCGGTAGTGTTAGCTATTTCTGCTTCAATATTGGCAATGTTTTCATTCATAAATGCAATTTCAGGGGCAACATCTCTTGGCTCCGACATGTTCCTTAAGAATTCATTGTAAGATCTCCATGGCAATATAACGACTTCCTTGATGGCGATAGTGTCCGGCGACATGACTATATCCATATTAAACAGCTTCCCTTCGAATGAGTCGGGTATTACTTTTATTAGCCTTTTATACCCGACCGCCCTGAAAAGGATTGTATCACCGGGAGTACTTGTTATAGCATAAATTCCTGTTCTTTCACTTACCGCACCTCTTCTGAGTTTTACTGAAATAACGCCAACATTCGGCAACGGTCTGCTTGATTCATCAGTTATAATACCGCTGACCTGGAAAAACCGCTCACGCTGTGGTATCTGACCTGATGAAATTAAGACTGAGAACAACAGAATCAGAGCTGTATGAATTAATCTCTTCAATTTTCCGAACCGATATTAAAACATCAGGATTACAATTGTCTGCAAAATAAGCATAATTGATTTGAACGTTAAAACATTTGACTTATTTTTAATACAGGAAATTTAAGGCTTTTATATATTCATGAAGAAAGTCCTCGTTTTATGCACCGGCAATTCATGCAGGAGTCAGATGGCGGAAGGATGGATAAAACACTTCGCCGGTGATATGGCAGAGGTTTACAGTGCGGGCCTTGTGGCGCACGGACTTAATCCTTATGCTGTTGCTGTAATGAAGGATGCAGGTATTGATATTTCAGGATATAAGTCTAAAACTATAAAGGAACTTCCGGACATCGTCTTCGATTATATCATCAGCTTGTGCAACAATGTAAAGGAAAAATGCCCTGAAATACCCGGGAAGGCGATCAGAATTCACAAGCCTTTCGATGATCCTGCTGAAATGGACGGTTCTTCAGCAGAGCTAATGAAGGTCTTTACCGCGCTTAGAAACTCCATTGAAAATTTTTGCTTTGACTTTGTAAATAACAATATCAGAAGACTTCTGCCGGATGACCCGGATCAGGAAAACATGATAAAGGGAATGTGATATGCGTGTGATGATTTTTTGATTTTTATTTCAAATAAAAATATTTAATATTTAGACCGGATTATTATTCTTTTAATCATGAAGAATTCTTATTATTAAGAAGATGGAGAGATTCTTTTTGCTTGGAGATGAGGCAATTGCTCTTGCTGCGCTTGATGCAGGCATAAGCGGAATGTATGCTTATCCCGGTACCCCTTCAACTGAGATAATGGAATACGTGCAAAGTTCTGCTGAAGCGGCTGCCAGAAACGTAGTCAGAGAATGGTCTGCAAACGAAAAAACTGCCATGGAGACTGCTCTTGGAATGTCATACGCCGGGAAAAGGGCACTTGTTGCCATGAAACATGTCGGGTTAAATGTGGCAGCTGACAGTTTTATCAATGCAGCGGTAACAGGTGTTAACGGAGGAGTTGTGGTTGTGGCAGCTGACGATCCGTCAATGCACTCATCACAGAATGAACAGGATTCCCGGTTTTATGGTAAATTTTCTTATGTCCCGGTGTTTGAACCTTCCAGTCAGCAGGAGGCATATGATATGGTATTTGATGCATTTGAGGTTTCTGAAAAATACAGGCTTCCTGTGCTTTTAAGGATTCCTACTCGACTTGCGCACTCAAGGTCAGCCATTAAAAGAAAATTTCCGATACCTGAAAAAAAGTTAAACCTTCCTTCTGATCCGCGGCAGTTTGTTCTGCTCCCGGCACTCGCCAGGGTTAAATACAGAAATCTGCTTTCAGCATATGAGTCACTTAAATATGAAATAAGACTCGCGAAATACAATAATTTCAAGGACGGCCAAAACAGAAGAATAGGAGTGATAGCCTGCGGAATCACCTGGAATTACCTGGCTGAAAATTTTTCGGGTGACAATATGGATTTTCCCGTTCTAAAAATCACAGCCTATCCTTTTCCGCGGGACCTTATTATTGATATTACCAGCCGCTGTAATGAAATTCTTGTTCTGGAAGAAGGGTATCCGATAGTCGAAGAATCACTAAGAGGCATTCTTGATAACGGCATAAAAATTTTCGGCAGGCTCGACGGAGCTCTTCCACGTGACGGGGAACTTAATCCTTCAATTGTGGGGAAGGCACTTGGATTTAAACAGCCGAAAATGATGAGTGTTCCGGAAATCGTCAGAAACAGACCTCCGTCATTCTGCAAGGGATGCGGACATTCTGACACTTTCCTTGCAGTGAAGGAAGCTCTCAGCAGTTACAAAGTCAACGGGGTGTTTTCTGATATTGGTTGTTATACATTGGCTGCCCTGCCGCCATTTAGCATAATAAACTCGTGTGTTGACATGGGTGCATCTGTAACGATGGCTGTCGGAGCGGCAGATGCCGGATTATTCCCTTCGGTGGCTGTTATAGGGGATTCAACATTCACTCACTCGGGGATGACCGGACTGCTTGATGCTGTAACAAAAAATTCAGATGTCACAATTATTATCTCAGATAACTCAACAACCGGAATGACAGGGGGACAGAAATCGCTTGCAACGGGAAGAATTGAAAATATCTGCAGGGGAATAGGAGTTGCGCCTGAACATGTAAGAACCATTGTTCCCTTACGTAAAAATCATGATGAAAACGTACGTATAATCCGTGAAGAAATTGAATATCACGGGGTATCGGTAATTGTGTCATCGCGTGAATGCATACAAACAGCTTCAAGGCGTAAAAAGTCTGATGCTGAAAACAAAGCCGGAGAATGAGACCAAAATCAGAAGATTGATGAAGAAAGATATAATTTTATCAGGAGTCGGAGGACAGGGTATACTCTCAATAGCAGCCGTTATCGGTTTATCAGCTGTAACAAGGGGACTTTTTCTTAAGCAATCAGAGGTTCATGGAATGAGCCAGAGGGGAGGCGACGTACAGTCTCATCTCCGTTTATCAGACAAACCTGTGTTATCAGACCTCATCCCATTGGGCAAGGCTGATCTGATCATATCAGTTGAGCCGATGGAATCTTTAAGGTATCTTCCATGGCTTTCAGCAAGCGGTTGGCTTATTACCAGTTCTAATCCGTATATCAACATCCCTGATTACCCGCCGGTTGATGAGCTTATTGCCGAAATCCGCAAGTTTAAGAATCATATTATAATAGACGCTGATTCAGTTGCAAAGGAGAGCGGTTCTGTACGCGCAGGCAACATGGTTATGCTCGGTGCCGCTTCGCCTTTTCTTGAAATTCCTTTTGAGAGCATCAAGGATTCAGTCAGGACATTTTTCGGCAGAAAAGGAGAAGAGATAGTCAGAGTGAATCTTATGGCACTTGTAGCCGGCAGAAAGCTAAGTGGAAGATAATCCTGAACAAAAGAAGGCCGGCTATCGTGCCAGCCTTCCCTCCCAGGTCAGATGCAGAAACCCGCAGTCATGCAGAAACCTCCTGTTCAACCTTTGACGGGTCTTTTGCTGACTTGAGTAATGAAATATCTGCGGCTACAATTTCAGTGACATTTTTTGTCACCCCTTTTTTGTCTTCATAACTGCGGTAAGTGAGTCTTCCCTCCAGAATTACCTGACAACCCTTCTTCAGGTACTTTGCAGTATACTCGGCAAGCCCGTTCCAGGCTACTATATTGTGCCAGGTGGCTTCATTTACCTTCTGACCGTCAGTGTTCTTATATGAATCATCAGTGGCCAGAGTGAAGTGTGAAACTGTCTTTCCGCTTTCAAGCTTTTTAACCTCAGGGTCCTGCCCCAGGTTACCTATCAGTTGAACTCTGTTTCTTAATGAACTCATTGCTTCAGATTTTTGGTTATACAACGCTTTACACATGCAAACATAATCCGAAATAACTCAATGAGACGGTAAACAAATATTTATATACGCTTTGCAATCATTTAAACACATTTGAATACGTTTGAAAATGATTTTTTGTATCTTTATCAAAACTTTAGTGCTGTGGAAAAGAAATGTCTCGACTGCGGCGGTTCAATACGGGGCCGCACAGATAAGAAATTCTGTTCCGACCAGTGCAGAAACAATTATTACAACCGTCTGAACCGTGACTCAAACAACTATGTCAGAAATGTTCATGGTTTGCTCCGTAAAAACCGCAGAATCCTTGCTGACCTTTACAATGAAGGAAAAAGAAAGGTACACAGGGATGCCCTGTTTGCCCTCGGGTATAATTTCAACTTTTTTACTCACGTAATTGAGACTTCCTCTGGACAGAAGTTCAATTACTGTTTTGAGTACGGTTTTACTGATCTGGGTGATGATTTTCTGGAACTGCGTCAGAATAGTCAGTACATTCAATATCAGTAAAAAGGGAAATAGTGCTTTATATTTTCCTTTGTGAGCCGGGTTCCATACCCTGAGTCCTGAAAGGCTTCACAATATTTTATTTG
>JABUEV010000230.1 GCA_013314865.1 Bacteroidales bacterium
GAAGTCCGCCGAGTGACATTCTGACATATTTTCTGCCAAGAGCTTTTGCCACCGATTTCCCGAGTGAAGTCTTTCCAACTCCCGGAGGACCGTACAGGCAAAGAATCGGTGACTTCAGGTCCCCTTTGAGTTTAAGTACAGCAAGGTGTTCCAGAATTCTTTCCTTTACCTCCTCAAGGCCGAAATGATCATCATCAAGCACCTGACGGGCATTGGTAAGATCCAGATTATCATCAGTATAAAACCCCCATGGGAGGTCAAGAAGTGTCTGAATATAGTTAACCTGAACCGAATATTCTGCAGCAGCCGGATTCAGCCTGTGCAGTTTGTCAAGTTCCTTGTCAAATATTTTTCGTACTTCCTCGCTCCACAGTTTTGCCTCAGCTTTTTTCTTGTATTCCTCAATCTCCTTTTCAACAGGATTGCCTCCAAGCTCATTCTGAATGGTTTTCATCTGCTGGTGCAGGAGAAACTCTCTCTGTTGCTGATCGAGATCACTTTTAACCTTCAGCTGAAGTTCATTCTTCAGTTCGAGCAATTGAATTTCCTGAACAAGAAACTCAAGCAGCATGAAGCCTCTGTCGCGCATGCTGTTGGCTTCAAGCAGTTTTTGCTTATCCTGGAGTTTTATGTCAGTGTTTGAGCTGATGAAATTAATAAGATAGGTATTGTTTTCAATGTTTTTAATAGCAAAAGAAGCCTCGGGGCTGATATTGGGATTGATTCTTATTATTTTGAGAGACAAGTCTTTAAGTGAGCTTACAATTGCTTCGAAATCTTTGCTCGCCGGATCAGGCATTATTTCAGGAATGCTCTTTACCCGCGCTATAAAATAGGGTTTGTCCGAGATGAGTTCATCAAGCATCATTCTTTTTCGTCCCTGTATTATAGCCGTTGTGGAACCGTCGGGCATTTCCAGAAGCTTCACAATCTGTCCGATGGTGCCCACCTTATGCAGGTCTTCGTAAGAAGGATTTTCAGTTTCAGGATCTTTCTGGGCCACAGTCCCCACAATCTTATCATTCCTGTAAGCCTCCTTGATGAGCTGGATTGATTTAGGACGTCCAATAGAAATGGGCAATACAACCCCGGGAAACAACACTGTATTTCGGAGAGAAAGTATAGGAATAGTTTCCGGAACCTCAATATCTTCAAGGTCTCTGATCTCACCGTCAGCAATTATCGGTATTATGTCTCCTTCCGCGTCCAGCAGATCAGGCAGAAAAATTTCTTTGGGGAACCTTCTGGATTTTTTATCCATACCGCTTAAAGTGTGTCAAATTTACGTATAATTTTTTCAAAACACGGGATTGCAATCATTATGCCAGAATATTTCAAAAAAAATCCCGATTAAATAACCGGGATCTGCTTTTCTTTTTATCGGGTTTTTTTACTTCTTTTTTCCCATGCGGTCTTTGTATCTGCTCATATATTTGTCGACTCTTCCTGCGGTATCCACAAGCTTCATCTTTCCTGTATAGAAAGGATGAGAGGTGTTGGATATTTCGAGCTTTATCAGAGGATATTCATTACCATCTTCCCATTTGATAGTTTCCCTTGAGGGAGCAGTCGATCTGCTGAGAAAAGCAAACCCGTTCGACATGTCCTGAAACACTACCAGTCTGTAATTTTTTGGATGTATTCCCTGCTTCATTGTTTGTTTTATTTAATAAAAGTTTCCCTGATTTCAGGGAGTGCAAAATTAATCAACCTGAATGTAAAATCCAATACAATATTAAAATTTATTAATTCCGGGGTTAATCATTTTTCTCATTTTTAAGCCGCATGGCCATTTCATCCTTGTATCTCCTGAATTCAAGTTTGTCATTTATCATGTATCTGTATGTAATGTGCATCTTAGCCCTTGTGGCCCCCAAAGCTTCGTAAATTGCAGTCATTTTGGGATTAAAATCTCCGACCCATGAAAGTTCAAGTTCCCGGTACCATGGTTTTCTTTTAAACACCTGGTATAGGTGATAGAAAATTGCCGACTCCACCCCGCTGTTCTGGTGTGACGGATTCACACCTCCTACCACTGCCCTCATCCTTGTCATTTCATGTGTCATCTTATAATATAGAAACCTGAGCATATTCCACAGGTTCATTTTCCCGTTAAAATGCCTGAGTATCTGGTTAAGGTCAGGAAAGAGGATAAAAAACGCAATCGGTTTATCGTTGAAATAAGCAAACCAGATAAGGTCAGGGTCAAGAATGGGTTTAACTTTTCGGATTGTCTGATCTATGAATTCCGGGGCAAGTGGCGTAAAATCCTCCTTAAAGACAGCCCATGCTGAATTATATATTTCTACCAGGTCGTTTACAAATCTGTCTTTGTCGCTGAACTCAAAATGTCTGAAAGCATATCCCGGTCTTTTGGAAAGCCACTCTGCTATTTTCATTATTCTCGGGGGAAATTCCACGATTTTTCCGTCAGGCTCCCTTACAGCTCTGTGATATGAATATTGCTCAAAGTAGTTTTTAAAACCGTACTCTTCGAAAAAATTTCTGTAGTATTTTTTATTATAAGGCATTCCGATTCCCTGCGGCATGAATCCGTCAACCAGCAGGCCCCAGTAGTTGTCATTTTCACCGAAATTTATAGGTCCGTCCATTGCTTCCATTCCCCGGTCAGCAAGCCATTTCTTCCCCGTATCGAACAGTTTGAATGCGGCATCCCTGTTCTCAATGACTTCAAAGAAGCCAATTCCTCCGGTAGGCTGGCTGTAGACAGCCGATCTGACCCTGTCAATAAATGCTGCTATCCGGCCTATAGTGATGCCATGTTCGTCGGTCAGAATCCACCTGCAGGCTTCTCCTGTCTTAAGGAGATAGTTTCGGCGCGGATCAAAAATTTCCTCAATCTGGGAATCAAGCTGGCAAACCCAGTTTGGATCACCCTTGTAAAGCTTTTTGGGAAAATCAAGAAATTCTCGCCTATCTTTCTTTGTTGTTACCTCTTTTATCTTCATCAGATATGTTTTAGTTGGTTTTCCGTTAAAAAACATTTTGTTCCGGCTACCTGTCACAAATATAACCAGATTTTTTTATTGGCATGAATCCTTCCTGAATCCTGCAGAACGATCAGTGAATATCTATTATCCTGTGGTCAATCAGGACAAACAGCAGAGTAAGCAGGGTTGAATAAATAAGGAATGTGGCAACCGGGATATATTCTCCAGGTTTAATCTTCATTTTAACCCACAGGTAACCGGCAAGATAAACTTTTCCGAGGGTATAAACTATGAAAGTTGCGAGAGCTACTCCTACAAGTCCGTAGCCCCATTTAATCATCAGAAGGCTGAGTGGAATGTTTACCAGGACTTCAATTATTGAAGCAATAAGTGCAATATGTGTCTTTTTGCGTCCTACTATAATAGTCTGGGGAAAAAGCAGTCGCGGTATGACCAGCAAAGTATAAATCAGGAATATATCTGCACTCTTCTGGAATTCAGGGGTAAACATTCTCGGGAATATCCATCTTGCAAAAAGCATCATCAACATAGTGGCAGGAAAACATATATGCATTAGCTTTTCAGATTTAAGCCTGATTTTAATGAGTGATTCTTTCATCCGGGTTCTCGTTGAAAACTCTGGCAGCATGGCACTGCTTAGGCCGTTGGCAAGCATCAGAACAAGCGGAAACTCTTTTGCACCATAACGAAACCATGCAAACATTGCCGGATCGCGGTAAACTGCAGAAATTATTACTCCGTCTGTATATTGGGCTGATCCGCTGATGAGTGATGTTAATATAAGCGGAAGTCCCAGATACATATGCTCTTTCATGAATTCGAACGAGACCTTCATTTCGGTGTAACGTCTGAGCAGAACGATAAGCCAGATCCACCTTACTGCTGTAACTGCCAGCAGGCCGTAAATAGCCCAGATGATGTCTTTCCCCATCAGAATCGGAGCTATGATGAGAACCAGCTGAAGTGAAAAAGTATAGAGACCATACTGAAAGATACGGTATGACCTGTTGTTAAGAAGATAGATATATTCAATAAGGCATACCGGGTTGCTAAGGAGAAGATATAAAAGCAGGAGATTCAGATATGGGACATTGCCCGAGAAATTAAATACCGAAAAATGATACTTGATTGAATGGCCAATGACAAAGAACAGAAGGCTGAAAAAACAGAGCAGGAGGAATGCGTTGAATATCTCCGGCGATTTCCCTGTGCCGTTATCCCCCATTTTCCTGTAAGTTCTGTTTCTGTGATAAAGCGGAAGAAGTGACTGTATGATCCCTGTCACCCAGAAGAAACTCATCAGGCCTGCAATGAACAGAAACATTTCCCATGATCCTATGTCGGCCCGGGTAAGGTGGCTTTTAGTGAATACTATGCTGACAATAAGGAAGGTAACAAACCTCATCAGCTGAAAAAGCTGAAGACCGGAAATATTGTCTATCAGTTTAGTTTTTCCCAACAGGTCTGTTTTGAATTTATCCTATAACTTCAGAGCCCGGAAAATATTATTTTTCCGGCCTGATATTTATGAACTGTCAAAGATACTAATTGACATAGTTGAAGAAAAAATTTTTTACATTTTGTGAAATGAATTTTTTGGTCTTATTTTGCAGTGCATAAACGGTGGATGTAGCTCAGCTGGTTAGAGCGTCGGATTGTGGTTCCGAAAGTCGTGGGTTCGAATCCCATCTTCCACCCCACCGGAAAAGAGTGCCCGCCGAAGGCGGTGCGCTCTTGTTTTTTAAGAGCGTCTGAAGCTTGCTTCAGTAAGCGATTAAAAAACAAGAGCGCACCCGGCGCAAGCCGGGGCACTCTTTTCCGGTGGGGGTTTCTCTCAAAAGGATCGCCGTTTGAGTATACGAAAACGGCAATCCCTGATATGCCGGGGCACTCTTTTCCGGTGGGGGTTTCTCTCAAAAGGATCG
>JABUEV010000231.1 GCA_013314865.1 Bacteroidales bacterium
AACAAACAGGGAGTGCCCTTTTCATTGCCTGATGTGCGACCTCTGGAAAAACACGACAGACAAATCAGTAAATAAAGGTGACATACCGGAACAGATAAAACATGCACTGAAGCACCTGCCTCCGGCAAGGCACCTCAAACTTTATAACAGCGGCAGTTTCTTCGACCGGAACGCTATTCCGGAAAGCGACTATAAAAATATAGCATCAGCAGTTGAAAGCTTTGAAACCCTTGTAGTGGAAAGCCACCCCGCATTTATAGACGAAAGATGTATCTCATTCAGGAAAATGTTAAAACCTGAACTCCAGGTTGCTATGGGCCTTGAGACGGTTAATGAGGAAGTACTCAGGAAGCTGAATAAAAGAATGACAATTGCAGATTATTCGGATTCAGTGAGCTTCCTTAAAGGAAATGGCATTTCGTCAAGAACCTTTATTCTTCTGAAGCCTCCTTTCATGGACGAAAACGAAGGTGTATTCTGGGCAAAAAAATCTGTCGACTTTGCTTTTCAAAGCGGAACCGATTGTGCTACAATTATTCCTGTCAGACCGGGAAACGGAGCAATGGATTCTCTGATGAGCAATGGCTTTTACAATCCTCCTGACATAAGATCCCTTGAGGAAGTTGCCGAATACGGAATCAGGCTTAAAGCAGGACGTGTCTTTGCTGATCTATGGGATATAGAACAGTTTCCCTGCTGTAATAAATGCAAGTCAGCAAGAATTAACCGTCTTGCTGCTATGAATATTACCCAGAATATCCCTGATCCTGTGATATGTGACTGCCGGCATTAAGGGATTTCCTCCAGGCAAGCAGTCCCGCAATCGACATTATTCCGTAAACGAGATACAGCAAGACTGTAGGATACAGTCCTCTGTTAATAAAAAGAATAACCGAGGCTGTGTTGACCACAATCCACAGAAACCAGTGCTCATAAATCTTCCGCGCCAGCATCCAGGTGGCAATTACCGAAAGTGATGTAATAAATGAATCCCATTGCGGCACTGGTGAATCAGTCATCCTTGAGAGGATCAGCCACAAAAAGAAATATAATGCCACAAAAATTGCACCCAATATCAAGCCGGTCTTCAGCTTAAGCCTCGTCACCTTAAGCCCTTCAGTCCCTTCTTCCCTTAGTCCCTCAGTCCCTTCATCACTTAGTCCCTTCGTCTCTTCTTCCCTTCGTCTCTCAGTCTCTTCGTCCCTAAGTCCCTGCGTCCCTTCTTCTCTTTGTCCCTTAGTCCCTCCGTCTCTAAGTCTCTCAGTCCCTCTTTTCCCTGCTCCCTTTATCCACCAGTACCAGCCTGCAAAACTGATAACCAGATAGTATCCCTGCAAAGTCATGTCAGCATAAAACTTGCTTGTAAAAAAAACCCAGATGTAGACAGCTGAGGTGACGATTCCAACAGGCCAAAGCCATATATTCTGCCTTATTTCAAGAAAGACATATATTATTCCGGCCAATGCTCCGAATATCTCAATCCATTTATCTGATAACCAACTGGTAATTTCCATATCTGCCCGGTTAAAGATCAGAATCTTAGTGAGATCCTCATCATATAATTAATTCCTGCCTGCGGGAAAAAATATGCCCATGTCTTTTCGTTGCCGTCCTCATACCAGTTGCCTCCATAAGCATTACTTTCATATTTGTTGTTCAGAATATTATTTATAAAAAACTGAATCTCAGTTCCTTTTATCTTACCTGAACGGGGTTCGAAGTCAATCCTGACATTATTCACAAAATAAGGATCTATCATGCGATCTCTGCTCATGGTGTTATCAAAGTATTGCTTTCCCACATACTTACTGATGAGATGGATATTCAATATGGGAAAAACTTTGAAAGCCAGATCACTGCTGGATATAACCGACGGGGAATATGCAATATCAACTGTTCCGAGGTTTTTGCTTTTATACTCCGCACTCCAGTCGGAAGTGTTGTAGTCAATATAATATTCGACAAAATCCGGGATTCTGTTACGGCTTAATGTCATATTGAAGTCCCATCTGACATTTTCTGATGGTTTGATTCCGAGAGAGATTTCAGCTCCGATACGATAGCTTCTTTCAACATTAGTCATGATTGAATAGCCGGTATTGCTTAATTCTCCGGTAGGAACAAGCTGGTCTTTGTAGAACATCCCGTAAAGATTCAGGGCAAGAGTGCTTTGTCCGCTTCTAATCCTGTATCCAAGTTCAGTATCATACAGAGTTTCAGGTCTGGGAGTTGCGGAATTGTCTCCGGCTGCCTCTTTGAAATCAGCCCTTGTTGGTTCGCGATTTGCTATGGAAAAAGACAAGAAAGCATCCTGATTAGGATTTATGGAGAGAAAAATACCTGTTTTGGGATTGATGAAATTAAAATTATGGCTCTGTGATATGTCTCTCAGGTCATCATCATTTCCGGTGATTCTGTAACCGATATGCCTGAACTGGAGGTCGCCGAATACAGAAATTTTTCCGGAAACCATATAGTTTAGCTTGCCAAACAGATTTATCTCTTTTTTAACTCCGTTATTCAGGTACCACTGGTAGTCAATTGGAACCTGACCTGCATATTCCATCCAGATTATCCTGCCATAATGATCGCCTGCATATCTGTTAAATCCTCCTCCTGTTACAGCTTCTATTTTTTCTTTTCTGTAATTAAGGGAATAAATCAGACCGTAGAAATCATTTGACATCCATTTTCTTCTGACAAGGTCCGATTCACTGATTTCGAAGCCGTTGATAATCAGGTTGGGCAATCCGTAATCGGCCAGGTCCCTGTCTTCTTTATATTCCTCATAATATCCCTTGCCTTTTGTATAATGAATTGCAGAATTAAGCGAAAGGTAGTCGTTCAACTTAAGGCTATGGAACAGCTGGTAGTGATTCTGAAAGTAGTTATCACTTTCATTCTCATAGTATTTCAGGTTACCGTTTTCATCAGTGTATTCGCCGGCAGGGTTGTATCTCCGGTTTACAGCAAGTATTTCCCGGGGGACTCCCCACCAGCCTATTCCCGTATGCTCCTCTCCAAGGATGACATTTGCCTTAAGCAGAGAACGTTCACCACGGAAGGCGCCTGTAATAAATGCTGATCTGTGGTCTGAACCTGTTCTGTCAACGTATCCTTTGCTTTTAAGATCTGAATATCGTGCCTGGAAGGCAAATCTCCCCGAAAGATATCCTGTACCGAGTGAGACCGTATTTTTAAATGTGCCGAAAGATCCGGCAGAGGAGCTGACTTCTGCAAACGGATCACTGCTGATGGTTTTTGTACGAATGTTTATTGAAGCTCCAAAGGCACCGGCCCCGTTTGAGGATGTCCCTACTCCCCTTTGAATCTGAATGTTTTCAACCGATGAAGCCAGATCAGGCAAATCAACCCAGAAGACCTGCTGTGACTCAGGATCATTCAGAGGAATTCCGTCAAGAGTCACATTTATTCTGCTAGCATCACTGCCCCTTATCCTTAGATTTGTATATCCTATCCCTGTTCCGGCCTCTGAAGTCTCAACCAGCGATGGAGTCAGGCTGAGCAGGAAAGGCAGATCATGTCCGGAGTTTTGTTTCTGAAGCAGGTCCCTTTCAATGGTGTTGAAAGCCAGAGGAGATTTCATTCCTGCCCGGGTGGCACTAACTATCACTTCATCCGTCATGTAAGATGCCTGCTCAAGTAAAATGTCCAGCACAGTATCTCCCGAGACTGTTACTTCAACAATTCGGGGCTCGAAACCTAAGAAAGTGGCTCTTACCTTGTAACTGCCATCTCTCAGACCGGTTATCACGTAAGTGCCATCTGCGGAGGTATAGACTCCGAAAAATGTGTCAATAATGGTCACACCTGCCCCGGCCAGAGGATTACCGTTTGTGTCTGTTACCCGGCCTTTAAGTGTGGAGCCGACAGTCTGATTAGCAGATATCAGGAATATCTGAAGCCATAATGCAATGAAATATTTAATTGATTTTGCCCTCATTTCCTTAATGCTCATTTATAATTTTGACCTGAAATGAGGAGCTTAAAACTGACTGAATTCACATTTTCCTACGCCGGCATTATCCGGATCAGGTTCAAGGGTATGATCTCAGCCCGTAGTATTAAGGCACCCCAGTTTCAGATACAACAAAGATACATCTTTTCTCCGGAAAACCTTATCCGGAATATTTTAAAAAATGAGATTAGCCTGATCAGCTATATGTGATTGAAAGATTGGAAGAGCAGTTGAACCGGACTGACATTTTATTTTATTACCTTAGCAGGCAAATGAAGGCTGATGAAAACACTTCTGGAAAAACTAAATTACAAAAACCAGCCGAGAATAGCTGTAATAAATCCCGAGAGTTACCCTGATATTATGAAAGAGCCTCAGCTAAAGGATGTGAGGATCGATACTGAAATAGACCAGCGCTATCCTTACGAATTTATGATTCTCTTTGTTAAAAATGTTAATGAAGTAAAAAAACTTGTGCCTCTAGCGCTTCACAATCTGGTTGACGACGGTATTCTGTGGTTCTGCTACCCGAAAAAAACCTCAAAAAGGCTCTCAGCAGATATAGACCGTGACCATGGATGGAGTGTGCTTAATGACTACGGCTTTTACGGGATCCGCCAGGTGTCAGTTGATGATACATGGTCTGCCTTGCGTTTCAGACATAAGAAATATATCAAGTCTGCCTCTTCAAGGTTTCAGAACTGAGAAAATATTTACTGTATCAAATTCCCATATTATGAAAACCTTAAAATATTACAGGTATTCAATTCTTGCACTTGTGCTGATTTCTGTAATTTTCCTCACAGGATGTGCTAAAAGCGAAGATGTTGAACATTGCCTCGCCGGTCATAAATATGGATTTTTCGGCGGACTGTGGCATGGCTTCATTGCTCCTTTTGATTTTATCGG
>JABUEV010000232.1 GCA_013314865.1 Bacteroidales bacterium
CAGGAATAATTATATGAATCTCCGTTTGCGACAGTATTAACTCCTGCTACTTTAGATTCATTTAAATAGGTACTCATGTTAGTCTTGCACTCCAAAATCTCCCAGGTGCTAAGTTCGGTAATCAGTCTACCTCCATGTGTCTGATTACCCTCAAGCCATCCGGTTCTGTGATGCCCTCCTCCTCCTGTACAAGAAACATTTTCCGCGGCAGGATCAATGATAATAACACCTTTAAATTTCATGGGGACATTTACCCCGTTTCCGGTTCCCTGTGAACCTCCTGAAAAGCCGGAGAGAATCACAGCAGTTAACAAAAGAAGAATCTTCAATGTCTTCATAGCTTAATTTTTTTAAAATGAATAAAAGATTATTAAGGACCGGTAAAATCCGTTCCTGGTGAAAAAATTTTTATTACAATTTCAGGACTTAGTCTTTCAGGCAACGGACATTAAAGCCGTACGATTGGGGCTCATCACTGATATATTCAAATCCAATTAAATAAGCATAAGGGAAGTTGTATTTAATATATGAATTAGATGTCCACCAGTAAGGATAGTATTCTATGAAACCCCAGCCACATAAGCAATGGCCCGTTCCGGGATTAAAACCGCTTTTTTCAATGATGCTTTCCTGAATATTAACTCTGGCATTATCTGTCTGTTCACTGAAAGGATATACTTTGCCGCCCAGAAATGTTATTAATGATTCCCATTCCGAATAAGAAGGTACATGCCATCCTGCCGGGCATAGTTTATCAGTATTTACAGCATGCCAGTTATAGAACGCCCCCAAATCTTTATTTTGCGATGGATCATTATCATACCAGCAGTAAGCTCCCTTGCCTAAACCAAACCATAAGGTATATCCTGCAGGCCCTCCGTCAGGGCAAAAATATATCTTATTACCATCATTATAGGTAGTGGTTTTAAGATTTTCGGCCATCCAGGTCCGGTTGCCAATCTGGATTGTTTTGTAGATATTCCCATCGATATCCGAAACCGAACCATAATCAATAATTGGAGAATCAGTTGTTCCTGAAGAATTAGTTTTGGATGAATCGGCCTCCGGATTCTGATTCTTTGGCATACGGCTAATTGAGAGGGATCCATAAAAGGGTAATATCTCAACCGGCTTTTCACAGGATATCATACCTGTTATTACAAGTATTAAAAACAGTAAGAAAAATTCTTTAAATTTCATTTTAGCATATTAATTTTTTAGCAATGCTCAACAATTACTCCCTTGTTCGGGTTTAGAGATCATGAAGTATCGGACAACATTCTTTTACTTCAGGAGGATTTAACTGAAACTCTATATATCCGGATATTTTGTTTCGATGTTTTCACTTTATTTTTGTATAACAGATAAGACGAAAGTAAGCATCAAAAGGTTGGAAATGGTAATTACTTTTAATGATAATGATAAAAGATAACAAGGCATAGCTCCGCGCTTCCGTTTTGAGTCTTTCTTAAGTATCCTGGTATCAGGTCATCTCCCTTATATATGTTTGGTAAGCCTAATGATAATTTAACTCCGGGAGAAACTGAAACCCGGTCAAATATATAAACCTCAAATTCAGCTCCGCACGTAATACCATAGTCAAATTTTCTGAACTGAGATCCAATATCTTCCAGGTCATTGTTAATTTTTTGATAAACATAATGCAGGAATGAAAAATAAAATCCTCCTGCCACATTTACAGAGGAATGTTGTATCAGGTTTCCACTCATGCCCAGCTTATGTTTAACTGAAAGATTAATCGTTGAATAATTCAGAGTGACTTTCTTTTTTGAATAATGGCCGTATATATAGTCAAAATATTCCTGACCGGCTGAAGAAGAAATAAAACCGTCAGCCTGAAGCTTCCATTTATTGTTTAATGAATAAGTCATTGTCAACCCTGCTTCCGGGAAAAAGACAATTTCGGTGGCATTAAGTGATTCAGATTTAAGGCCGTCAAATGTTTCCTGATTCAGCAACCAGGTGTTCCTAATAGATGTGATCAAACCAAAGGAGAAACCTTTCCCGTCATTTATCAGGGAAGGATATCCGGAAGAAGTCAAATAATGATTGTCTGTCTTTAAATTTCCCGGAACTTCCCGTGGAATAAATTCTAAATCTTTAATTTCAAAAGGGATCAGGACGGGCGGAATTTCATTTTTTACCAAGATATTTTCCATCACCTGAATAGTCAGATAAGAAGTGTCTATTTTATAATCAGTCTGATTATAACTAACCTGTCCTCCCATACCGATTATTGTCTTACTTTCAACCGGACCGGATATTATAGTCTTTGCAGGCAGAATTTGGTCAGTTATATTACTTTGTTGCAAATTATTCTTTACAGGCATCATCATATGTTCTTCAGGTGTTTCCACGGTATCGTAATCCATCTCCATTTCTGTGGCAGGGTCCACTTCAGGCAGTTTGTTATTTAGGTTCTCAGCAAAAATATCCTGCTTAGCTATGACAGAATCGGGGATTACCTTTTTGGCCGGTACCAATCCCATTAACAATACAATGAAAACAGCAACTGATTTTAAAATAACACCAGAACCATGGATGTCAGGCATACCGGAATCAAGCTCATAAGAAATATTCGACCAAACTTCATCAATATCCATTTCATCGGATATTTCTTCCCAAATTTTGTTCTCCTCATGCAGTGTAAGCTGCGGCAGGAGGCAATTTTCAGATTGATTACCAATAAACTTTTCAACCTGTTTTCTGTAAAACTCTGATATTTTATCCTTGTCTTTCAAGATTCAGTATTTAAACTCAAACCGCTGATCCACGCCTGAAGTAAATGTTTAGCCCTGTTTATCTGAGACTTTGAGGTACCCTCGGATATATGTAGCAGGCCTGCGATTTCTTTATGTGTGTATCCCTCAATTGCATAAAGCTGAAATATCATTCTTGCTCCGGCAGGCAGTCTTTTAACCTGCGAAATGATATCCTTTGTGTTCATTATGGATGCCACAGATTCTTCATCCGAAACAGGCTGATCTATTTTCTCGATCGGCACATAATGTAATTCCCTGTAATTATGTCTGAAATGATCTATTGCTGTATTGGTTATTATTTTTCTCATCCAGCATTTAAGTGAGCTTTTTCCGTTAAAGCTGCTGATGTTCCTGAAAATCTTAATAAATGAATCCTGAAGCAGGTCTTTTGCGTCGTCCCGGTTATTTTCATATATCAGGCATAAACAGAACAGAGCTTTTGCATACCTCCGGTAAAGAATCTCCTGGCATTTTCTGTCATTCTTCCTGCAGCCTTTTATCAGATCTTCATCGGTATATTTTTCTGTTTTCATCCGGATTTTTAACAGAAGCTGTCGGGCATTAATAAATTATAACCGTCGATGACTGGCCAAGCCTGAACAATAAGTTCTCGTAAAGATTTTTATTCTTTTCACTTGAAATAATAACCGTCCGATTTGAACCCTCACCAGTCATTTCGGCATTTTCTATTGATTCTGAACTTATTGATTTAAAGACATGATTCAAATCCAGGTAAAGAATCGCAACATATTGTTTGTTTCTGTCAATTACAATCTTTCCACTGTTGTATTCCGGCGAAAAGCTGAGGTTTAATATTTCTGCATCATCTATTGACATGATAAACGGGATTGAATAATCTTCCGGAGAAGGCACAAAATCATCGTCAGTAAAATATTTTTTCTCAAATTTGCCTTTGATAATAAATCCTGCGTTCAGAAAATCAATATCATTACTTCCGACTGATCCGCCCGATAAAATATCCCTAAGAAAAATTTCACACTTTATATAGTTGTAAATACCCTGAGGTATTTCAAAGTAGGTTATGGTAGCCGGGGTCATCGGATCA
Source organism: Bacteroidales bacterium (assembly GCA_013314865.1). Taxonomy (GTDB): domain Bacteria; phylum Bacteroidota; class Bacteroidia; order Bacteroidales; family VadinHA17; genus LD21. Next base: position 3,850 of record JABUEV010000232.1, read on the forward strand.
GTTAACCTGATATTAATCAAAGTTATTTCGGGATCAGTTTCAAAAAATACGTCTTCTCCTGCTTCTCTTTTGCCTTCAAATTGAATTCCCCTTATGCCAATAAGGCATTCATCCACGTTGAACAGTTCTGTAACTGTTATAGTTGGTTCGTAGTGCCATTGCATAACAGGCTGCTGGAATTGCATCATGAACTGAATAGTGACAGGAAGCTTAAGTTCATCCCTTTCTGTACAGCCGGTAAGGCATAATGTTAAAACAACAATTGCAATTTTGATCCTGAATCGGCTCATATGTTTCTTTTTCCAACTAATACGGAAACTAATCCGGAATGGTTGGAATCTGGTCAGCAAATTCTTTGAAAAAGTAACTTTTCCGGAATTATGGAATTAGATGTCAGGAAACTAATGTCCGGACTGTGCGCGGAAAATTTGTCAAATGATTCTGACGATTATTCTGCAAGGTCAAATAAGTGATATAAAGTTACGAACTTATTCAGTAACACTGCCTGCTTTTAGCGAAATAGTAACATTGAAATCAGGTAAATTACCAGGCCTGGTTCAATTATTTTACCCTGAAAGATCCTTTAAAAGATATCATCTTCCCCGATTCTGCTAATCCCTGAATATTTATAATGTAGGTTCCCGGAAGGTCGGATGTCCATAAAGTTAAGGATTCTCCTGTGCTGTTTGATTTTAGTGAAGGATTCCAGTATAGTGTATTCCTTAGATCCGGCTTTCTGCTTTGCATGCTTTTCTCATCATTGTACTGAGGGGCCGTGAACAGGAAACGGTTTTCAACCGGCCTGAAACGGTAAAGCATAGCATAATCGGGCAATGAAACACTACTGAAATCTCCGGATCTTGTTATAACATTCACAATTCCATGCAAGATCAGATCTCCAATAAGATACGGAGTTTTGACTACTTCAATTTTTTCCACCACATCCGGATTCAGTTCAGCAAGAATTGTAAGGTCATTTAAAATCACTCCGTCAATCATCACAAGGGGAGGTTCTTCATAAAAACTGCCTG
>JABUEV010000233.1 GCA_013314865.1 Bacteroidales bacterium
TTTTGCTTCCAAAAAAAAGGCTTGTTTTTATCATAGGCGGATCATGGGGCTTTTCTGATGAGGTCTATCAAAGAGCAAACTTTTTGCTGTCGCTGTCGAAACTTACTTTTTCGCATCAGATAGCAAGAATTATATTTATGGAACAAATTTACAGGGTTCTGGCAATTTTAAAGGGGGAACCTTATCATCATGAGTGAAATCTGAAATACTGATGAAAAATAACAGGAAAATATTTATCCTGCCAGCAGTTTTAATTCTTCTCGTAATTGCCGGTTTTCTTTCAGAATCACTCTATAACGGCACTTATGAATACAGGCTGAGAACAGGCAGATTCAACCGGATGATAAAGGCCAGAGAAAAAGTGATGTATGATTGCATTGAGGGGATAAAAGAAGAATATAAGACTGGAGGAAGAGCAGATAAGTCTTCCATATACAGGATTTCAAGACTGGCCCAACGGAATAATATAACACTGCTGGCTTATGTAAATGACACTCTTGATTACTGGTCAGATAATGGATTAGATGTTCCTGAGACCTGGGATGAAAGAACTTTTGCAGAAAATCCGGGCTATATCAGTAACGGCTGGTTCCTCGTCAGGCAGGTAAGTGAGGATTCTCTGAGAATTGCCGGGCTTATCAGACTGATGACAGATTATGGAATTGAAAATGATATTTTAAGGAATGGATTTCTGAAAGTTTACAGACTGCCTGCCGGTACGCAATTTTCTGTTCCGGAGGCGTCACCCTATAAAATATCTGACAGTCAGGGCAATTACCTGTTCTCATTGGTTTTTCCCCGCGTTAAAAGTAAAACTCCTTTTATCATATTGCCATTGCTTGTGTGGCTGGCATTGCTGATTTTTATAATCTACACCACTCTTTATATTGCCCGCATACTTGCGACCAGGGGAAGAAATATCCAGGCCGTATTATTCTGTTTTTTCGTTTTTTCCGTCACATATCTGGTATTTCTTCTTTCAGGAAAACCTTCAACTGTTTATCAGACCGGCCTTTTCTCTCCTTACCGTTTTACAGCGGGAAAGATGATTCCTTCAGAAGGACACCTGATTATCCTCGGACTTCTCTTATCTGCTCTATTCCTTGTTTTCAGAAGATATCTTCCTGTTAAGGTACCAGCTAAAGACCGTCTGTTCAAAAGTCAGATTATATTGTTTTTCCTTTTGCTTCCTGCTTCAGTAATGATATTGCTCTGGCATAACCTGTTCAGTTATCTGATACTCAATTCCAGCATAAACTTTGAAACATACAGAATACTCAAATTAAGCTTTTACAGTATTGCAGGATTCACAGCAATGGGTCTGCTTTTTCTTGCACCCTTCTTTTACCTGGTTAGGATTTCTGAGGCATACGCTTACTTAAGCTTTAAATCAGTTACCCCGGCTATAATGTTATCATCTTTTCCAATCTTTGCCGGGATGCTGACAGGATTACCCCTGATGCTGCCTGCCGTTTTGCTTTATCTTGCCCTATGTGCCGGGTTGTTTTATGCCGCCAGGGGAAAAAGCATCACATTTAATATAATTGTATTCTTCTCTGTAATAATGGGATTGTACTCAGTTGCTTTGATAACAATTCTCTCTGAAAACAGAATCACTGAAAATATAAAGACTCAGTCAGTTGCTTATTCAACAGAAGTTGACCCTCAGGCAGAGTACCTCCTGCTTGATATGTGGCCTGGCCTGTCGTCTGACTCACTGTTACGCAAGATGATGGATGTAGGGTTTTTTGAAACAGATGACCTGGAACGAATTTCAAATTATCTCTACGGGGCGTATTTTAACGGTTACTGGGAAAACTATACCATAAACATTGTTCTATGCAACCAGTATGATCCTTTACGAATAGGTTCCGGTAATGAGGTATACGAAGATTGTTTTTCCTTTTTTGAGGGAAGAATTGAAAAGCTTGGTCATCCAGTCACAGGCACCGGATTTTATCTTATTGATAATCAGAAAGGAAGGCCTAATTATCTCGGAACCCTGTATTTTGAAACAACAAAGAAAATCACCACGGCGCTGTTTATTGAACTGTACCGCGACATAAACGTGATGCATGTGGGATATTCGGAACTGCTTACGGACAGACGATTAAAGGGTTATTCGTGGAATGAGGAATATTCAATGGCAAAGTACATTAACGGCGAGATAGTTTTCAGAACAGGTGAATTTTCATTCCACCGGACGGATGAAGGATATGTTGATCCGGCTTCTGATTATCACATAATAAAGACTAACGGATACAAACTGGTTGTGTACAGAAACGGAAATGTTTCTGTTGTTATTGGCAGACCTGCACTATCTGCGATTGATATTGTGATTTCATTCGCCTATCTTTTTGCTTTCATATTTCTTTTTTCAGGTTTTGTTCATTTCATAATCAGGCGGCCTTCATTTGAAAACCTGCGAAATCTTAATTTCAGGCAGAAACTGCAGGTTTCATTTATCGGTGTACTTCTCTTCTCATTTATCATAGTGGGCATTCTGGTGGCTGCACTTATCACAAGGCAATACCAGGATAGGCATTATGAAACTGTAAGGGAAAAGCTTAACTCGGTTTTTATTGAACTGGATAATAATATATCTGCCGAGAAAGAAATTGAATACGGCTGGAAAAACAGTTCGTGGTCATCAATGAACGAACTGCTTATAAGAATTTCCAATATTTTCAACACCGACATAAATCTGTACAGTCCGGAGGGGAATCTGATTTCCACATCAAGACCGGAAATATATTATCGTAATCTGTCCGGCCGCAGGATGGACAATACTGCACTTGCAAATCTGTCGGGCTCTATCCTGAGTGAATATTATCAGAAGGAAAAAATAGGCACCCTTGAATACATATCTGCCTATATGCCTATTTACAACACTGAAAATAAACTATTGGCTTACCTGAACCTGCCATATTTCAGATTGCAAAATCAGCTTGCAAGGGAAATATCAAACGTGATAGTGACTGTGATAAACTTCACACTGCTTCTTATAGTTATTGCCATGAGTCTTGCTGTCATTATCAGCAATCGTCTTACATTGCCTCTGAGAATGCTTAGTCGGGGACTTGCATCAGTTGAGCTTGGCAAGAAAAGCGAACATCTTGAATACAGCGGTACCGACGAAATAGGCGAGCTTGTCAGGCAATATAACAGAATGGTGGATGAGCTTGATGAAAGTGCAAGGAAGCTTGCGAATTCAGAAAGAGAGTATGCATGGAGAGAGATGGCAAGGCAGGTGGCTCATGAAATAAAAAACCCGCTGACCCCAATGAAGCTAAATGTTCAGCAGTTGCTGAAATCATGGAAAGACAACGTTCCTGGATTTGAAAAGAAACTTGAAAGATTCTGCATGAACCAGATTGAATACATAAATAATCTTTCCTCAATAGCCGGCGAATTTTCTTCTTTTGCAAAAATGCCAGGTAACAATCCTACTGAAGTTGATCTCCAGGAACAGTTAAAAATAAATCTTGAACTTTTCAAGAACAGTGCAAATATAAGCTTCAGGTGCAGTTGGCCTCATGGTAAAAAGATATTGATTTTTGCTGACAGGGATCATCTGAACAGTGTCTTTTCGAATCTTATTCAGAATGCAATACAGGCAATACCGCCGGGACAGGAAGGGTTGATTAAGATCGGCATTGAACTAAAGGACGATAAAGTAATAGTTTCGGTCGCTGACAACGGAACCGGTATCCCTGAAGAGCTTAGAATGAAAATGTTTACACCTAACTTTACTACTAAATCTTCAGGAACAGGTCTGGGCCTTTCAATTGCTAAAAGATACGTGGAAATGGCCAACGGAAGGATTTGGTTTGAATCAGAAACAGGCAAAGGTTCAATTTTTTATATTGAATATCCACTATTACGGGCAATTTAACGTTATTAAATACCAGCAGCCTGTTTTTTCAGGTTCTGAATATTTAATTTTAGCTAAATTGACTGAGGTTAACCGTAGTATCCCGGTATAAATGTTAAACGTTTTACATAAGAATATAAACAAACTGATCTTAAGCTTTTTAATTGCTTCAGGATTTTACTTTACTGCTTTTCCCCAGACCAGTATCGGAGGGATAATCAATAAGTACGGTAAAGTCAATGCTATAGGGCAGGACTATGTAATAATTAGCGATCCGGTTCAGTTTGCCTATTTTCAGCCCGGCGATACTGTACTCCTTATACAGATGAAGGGAGGAATCAGCATAGTTGATGAAACAGCTCAATTCGGGCTTATTCAGGATACCATTGGTTCTCCGGGGAAATATGAGTTTCTCATTATCAGTAATGTAGTGCCGGCTCAGATGAGAATAAACTTCAGAAACAATTGTGTTAATTCATACAGTGTCAGGGGCAATCTTCAGCTGGTAAAGGTTCCGTCATTCAACACTGCTGTTGTTGATTCTGAACTTACATGCGAGCCATGGGACAGTATAAGCGGTACGGGAGGTGTGATTGCTTTGATTGTGGCAAGGACATTGCATTTGAATGCTGATATAAATGTGACAGGAAAAGGTTTTAAAGGAGGAGCAACATCAATAGGTACAGGAATTTGTGTGGGTTCAGATCCGCCTGGTCTTGACAGATTCGGTTTTGATGCATCTTTTCAGAATTCCGGATTCAAGGGAGAGAGTCCTGTCACGCGCGGAATACTTAATTTGTCGGTTCTTTATCCTGTTTATCCCAATTTCTCAAAAGGCAAGGGCAACAACTTCACCGGAGGCGGAGGAGGAAACGGACGTTTTTCAGGCGGCGGAGGCGGTTCAAATTATGGTACCGGCGGTCGTGGGGGTCTTGAAGTGAATACATGCTCACCTAACCCGGAAGATGGCGGTATCGGAGGCCGGCAGGTAAGGTTT
>JABUEV010000234.1 GCA_013314865.1 Bacteroidales bacterium
TGACCGGAACTTCTTTTCCTTCACCGTTAACACTGTAACTCCTGCCCGAGAGACCATGACCTCCCTGCGGAACAACATAAAGCCGTGCAAATTTGGCTGTTTTCTTTCTTCCCATCTTGTCAATAACCGATTGATAATAATCAATCTGCGCACCTGAAGAGGCTGTAAAATCCATTGTGCCAATTGTAATTATTATTTTACCTCCCCTTTTCCGGAAAGGTGTGAGGTCGGGATTGGCAGCGTCGAGCCATTCCGAAATTTCCACCCTGCGCCGGTCAAAAGCTCCGCCCTCAATGTAGTCGAGAGGATTTGCTTTTATATCTTTCATCAGGAATCCTGTGACTCCCAGAACCCCGAGAGATGTATGAACCCTGGCATTTTCATCCGCCCCTTCCTGGCCTTTGTAACGCACGCCGGTAATCATTCCGAAGTCGTTTGGAGAAATACTCGGCAGCCACATGCCGAATGATTTTAAGCCGTTAGCCAGAGGAGTGGAGAACTTATACGGGCTGTAAACCATTTCAAGAGTTTTAATCTGGCCGTCGGTTAGTTTTGCCGACACTGAGTTGTCCCCGGGATCAGGATCGATACCGTTAGGCGCCCTGAGTGCCGCCCAGGGATCTGCGGGTCCGATCCCGTCCTTTACATTGAAAATTGCACGGGCGGCAATATAATTGTCTATGATACCGTCCGACAGACCGTCGAGGTTGTCGCATTGTCTAAGAAATTCGGCCCTTATGGCATTCACTTTGGCAGGTGTCACCCAGTTTGCAAGTGGTTTTTCCTGGGTTCTGACCAGTTCGGGCGCCAACATGAGGGTGGAAAAGCTTACAATCGGCACATTGGATAATACACCGTCATAATCCTGAGGGTACCGCTGGGCAACCATTAAGCCCTCCCGGCCTCCCTGGGAGCTTCCGATATAATAATTATAATCAGGCAATTTCCCGTAAACTCTTTTTAAGATAACCATAACGGCATCGTGTGTCTTCTTCATCTGCATGTAGCCAAGGTTCCGGATTGCCTCATCATTTAAAGCCCATTCGTCCCCGGTTGTTGGTCCTGTTGCCAGCGGTTTGTTCTGTGCTCCGCCGAATCCGCCCATGCCACCAGCCTGGTGGCCGGAGTCACTGCCATATATTGCAAAGCCCTTGTTCAGAAGAGGGTTTCTTCCTTCCCTTACGGTTATAATGCCGTTCATCCCGCCGCCGCCCATCTGGGCAGATCGCAATGTCCATCTGGCTGGCAGAAGAACCCTGAAGTTTATGGGCCAGCCGTTGGGATCGACAGGGAAAAGAGAGCCTTCAACAACGCCGTATGCAGGTGTTGATTCGGTTGCTTCAACCCATCGGGGAGGATAGAGTTTCACCGAGCTGACAGGTTCTCCGATGTCTGAGACAGGTATTGACGTACCTGCTTTTTCGATATCAGTCTTTGAAATAGTAATCGCCTTTTCAGCTGTCTGAGGAGCTGAAATGTTTTTCTGAACAGCCGCCTGGCTGACGGCCGGTGAAAGGAAAACGACTAACAATCCAAAAAACGCAGTTAATCTTTTAATCATGGTGTATTTCAAATTTGAGTTGTATCTGAGTAGTAAAAATAAATTAAACAGTTATAGGTTCAATACTTCCCGGATGTTAAAATTTGCTTTGCCTGTTACTGATTTCGGTAACTTAAAGATTATATCCCTGATGTTTGCCTGAACAAACCTCCTCTGATCATATTGCCGTCCGTTATGGGCAAGGCTAATAAAAAAAATCTGAGCATTTTACCAAATCGTAATTTTCTTACATTGCACAACAAAAAAAAAGAAACAAAAAAGAAAAATTCTTAGTCAACATCATAAATGAAAAACAAACTTAACTTTTACTAAATCCTGCCCTGTAATTGGGGTACATTATAATGATTAATGAACCTTAATGATAAATTGATAATGAACAATGATTTTATAAGTGTTACAAACGGGATCTTAGAGATAATAAATAAATGGGAGATTCCTCTTCAGAATTTGTCCGATGATATAATTACAAAAAGACTTAATAAGCAAAACAGGACAATAAAGCAAATTCTTGGACATCTGGTTGATTCGGCATCGAACAATCACCAACGAATGGTTCGATTGCAATATAATTCGGATTTGGCATTCCCAGACTACAGACAAGATAATGACAGGTGGATTGCTATTCAAAATTACCAGGATTCAAATTGGAATAACTTGATTCAATTGTGGAAATATTTCAATTTACATATAATTCATGTGATTCAGAATACAGATAAGGATATGCTGCAAAACTGTTGGCATGATTTTGAGGGAACACGCGTGACTTTAGAGCAGATGATTTATGGATATCTGGATCACTTAAATTTACATATAAACGAAATAAAAGACCTGATAAACAAATAGCATACAGTATAACAGCACCCGCATGTAACACAGGCGGGGTTTACGTTTCTGACTGATAGTCAATTCCTAATCTTCCTGTAATCTGACAAGGTTAATCTTCGTAAAACCTGTGCTGCACATGGCTTAAGCCGTTATACAAATTCCCTTGTACCGATTTGACTTTCAGTAAAATTGATGAGATAAGGGGTTAGACTTAATGATGACCCTTCCCTGGGCGTCAGTACATTCTTTCAAACCACGGAGTGGTTTAATGTTAATAACCTCGGATGAGCCGCAGGCACGACACGCGGTTGGGAAGACCTCCCGTGTCAGCAAACCCCGGAGGGGTTGAATTCTGCTTTGTTTGCGGCAATAGCAGATTCACTTTACATCCAGGAGTTGCCGGGGCGCAAGAGCAAAAGGACGATTGAAATTTAGACACACATGGCCACCCAGAGTTTTCAAAAGGCCAGGAGTCCTTTTATGATTCATAAATTGTTTTTTTAATTTTGAATTGATGCAATGAAATAAAGAGCATCACAAGGTACATAACAACACCTGATCTTGAATATTATATGTACTTTTGGCGTATATGTAACTGATTGGCAGTAATTTGGAAATTAGTTCACTTATTATAAGATTGCAAAAAAATTAAAGTAAAAAACAATGAAACACATTTATTTATTTATCCTGATCTTCATTTCGGCTTCATTTGCGATAAATGCGCAGGAAGTTGTATCTCCGAACAAGAAAATCAAAGTGGAACTTCTTTCAAAAAAGACATCTGATAATGCACTTTTCAATCGGGTATATTTCAGAATTCTTTATAAAAACAATTCGGGATATATTGAAGTATTGCCATTCTCACCTCTGGGTATAATACGAAATGACCAGAGATTTACAGACAGTCTGAAATTTGTGGGAGAATCACAGGCAGGAAAAATTCACGATAAATATGAAATGATTAGCGGCAAGAGGAGAATTTGTGAAAATTTTGGCACTGAAAAAGTATTCCGATATGTAAATTCCAATAACCAGCCTTTGTCCATTGTTTTCAGGGCATACAACGATGGTGTAGCTTTTCGGTATGAATTCACAAATAAATCCGACTCTTTAGTAAACATTACCGGCGAAGCCACAGCCTATGTTTTGCCTGACAGCACAAGCCGGTGGATGCAACCTTATAATACATCATATGAAGATTTTTACAATTTTTCCAAAACAGGTATAAATGAAAGAAAAAGACAGGAATGGGGTCTTCCTGCATTATATAAGGTAAATAACAATCCTGTCTGGGTACTAATCTCCGAAGCAAATATTGCAAAAAACAACTGTGCTACTAAACTCAGCAATCAGGCGAATTTTAATGAATACAAAGTAATGTATCCTTCACCGCGAAAGGATTTTAAGCAGACAGGGGTTAAAACCACACTGCCATGGAACTCCCAGTGGCATGTTCTTATTATCGGCAAGTTGTCTGACATTGTTGAATCAACATTGATTACTGATGTCAGTGAACCCAATAAACTGGAAGTAACTGACTGGATTAAACCGGGTGCTGTTTCATGGATTTACTGGGCCAACAATCATGGTTCGAAGGATTATAAAAAGGTGGTGGAGTATATTGATCTCGCATCAGAAATGGGGTGGCCTTATGTTCTTATTGACTGGGAATGGGATGTAATGAGCAACGGTGGAAATGTTGTTGATGCTGTAAACTATGCAAAAAGTAAGGGAATAAAACCCCTGTTATGGTATAATTCAGGCACCTCTTGGCTCGATCCGACTCCAAATGACCGTTTGCTTACTCCTCAGAAACGGGCTGAAGAGTTTTCCTGGCTCAATAAAATAGGAGTTTATGGAATTAAGGTCGATTTTTTTGCAGGCGATCAGCAGGATATGATGAAATATTATATCGAAATTCTGGAAGATGCCGGGAAATACCGGCTGATGGTAAATTTTCATGGCGCTACTGTTCCGAGAGGCTGGACACGTACCTATCCCAATCTTATGAGTGTTGAAGGTGTATATGGAGCTGAATGGTATAACAACCGGCCGGTGCTTACAAATAAAGCAGCAGGTCACAATACAACTCTTCCATTTACACGTAATGTGATAGGTCCGATGGATTATACACCGGTAACGTTTTCTGACTCACAACATCCGCATATTACATCCCATGGTCATGAATTGGCTTTGTCGGTGGTTTTTGAATCCGGCCTTCAGCATTTTGCTGACAGTCCGGTGTCATATAACAGTCTGCCATCCGAACCAAAAGAATTTCTGAAAAAAGTGCCGGTCAGCTGGGATGATACGAAACTCATTGACGGCTATCCGGGAGATAATGTCATTATTGCCCGGAAAAAAGAGAATCTTTGGTATATAGGAGGTTTAAATGGCAAGGACGAACCCCGGACTCTCGATGTAAAATTTAATTTTATAGGTAAAGGAAAATATAATTTGGAGCTCATTAGAGATGGAGATGAA
>JABUEV010000235.1 GCA_013314865.1 Bacteroidales bacterium
AAACGTTATAACCGTGAAACACTTGAGGTAAAATATAAAGGCCAGTCAATAAGTGACGTGCTGGATATGACTGTGAATATGGCAGTAGAGTTTTTCGCGGGTATTCCTTCTATCTATCATAAAATAAAAACTCTTCACGATGTCGGACTGGGTTATATAAGACTTGGACAGCCATCAACAACTCTGTCGGGAGGAGAAGCCCAAAGGGTAAAACTTGCAACTGAACTGGCAAGGCGCGATACCGGAAAAACCCTGTATATACTCGACGAACCCACCACCGGCCTTCATTTTGAAGATGTAAGAGTACTGTTAGAAGTGCTTAATAAACTTGTTGATAAAGGTAATACAGTCATAGTAATAGAACATAATATGGACGTTATTAAAATGGCTGATTATATAATAGACCTCGGAAAGGAGGGAGGGAGAGAAGGAGGATATATTGTCTTCTCAGGAACACCTGAAGAAATATCAGAATGCCATGAGAGTTATACAGGTTTATTTCTGAGACATGAACTTGAAGGGATAAGAATTTAAGTATATTTGAAAACCAAATCAAGAGTACATAAAATGGAGAAACCAGCCGATCTGATTAAGGATGCTTTTGAACAAAAAACCTGGCAGGAGATTCATATTTCAGATTCATGGAGAGTTTTTAAAATTCTGTCGGAACTTGTAGAAGGATTTGAGAAACTTGCCAGAATTGGGCCCTGTGTATCAATATTCGGGTCAGCCAGAACCCATCCCAATGACAAATATTATAAACTGGCGGAAGAGATTGCATTTAAACTTGTGCAGAACGGGTACGGTGTCATCACCGGCGGAGGACCTGGCATAATGGAAGCTGCAAATAAGGGAGCAAAAAGAGGAAAAGGTAAATCAGTGGGTATCAACATTGACCTGCCCTTCGAACAAAAACCAAACCAGTATATAGACTCCGATAAACTTATAACATTCGATCACTTTTTTGTCAGAAAAGTAATGTTCATGAAATATGCTCAGGGTTTTATAGTCCTTCCTGGAGGTTTCGGCACCTTTGATGAGTTGTTTGAAGCTATGACTCTTATACAAACCAGAAAAATCGGGAAATTCCCTATAATTCTTGTGGGCGAAAAATACTGGGGCGGGCTTATAAAATGGATAAAAGAGATGATGCTGAACGAAGAGCATAATATATCCCCGGCTGACCTGGATATTTTTACGGTAGTAAATACTGCAGATGAGGCAGTTGATAATATTGTCAGATTCTATTCAAGATATCTGCTCAGCCCGAACTTCTGATTATTTCTTCATAAGCCTGTCAATCTCCCTGCGGCTGTCTTTCTGCCTGATGGCCTCGCGTTTATCATATTCCTTTTTCCCCCTTGCAATGGCTATTTCCACTTTTGCAAGTCCTCTTTCGTTTATGAAAACCTTTAAAGGAATTATCGTCAGTCCTGTCTCTTTTACCTTCCTTTCAATCTTTCTGAGTTCCCGTGAGGTAAGCAGAAGTTTTCTCTCCCTTAGAGGATCATGATTGTTCAGATTCCCCCACCAGTATTCGGCGATATGCATTCCTTTAATAAACAATTCACCGTCGTGAAAAACACAATATGAATCGGCAAGGTTGGCCTTGCCCATCCGCAAAGATTTTATTTCAGTCCCTGTAAGCTGAATGCCGGCTGTGAACTGTTCAATAAAATTATAATCGTGCGATGCTTTTTTATTTCTAATTAAAATATTTTCCGTATTTCTCTTCACAGAAAAGCTGATTAACTGAATTTTTCACAATAACTGTCGCCTGTTTTTGCAGGAATCCAAGTTCATGCAAAAGTACTTAAATTTGGAGTAATTTAACTTCCGGTATTTCTTTATGGTGAATGGCTGACAGAAAATATCAATATGATATGGTTGTCATAACCGGTCCTACGGCCTCAGGGAAGACTTCCCTGGCAGCGGAGCTTGCTTACAGGATTGGCGGTGAAATTATAAGTGCTGATTCACGGCAGGTTTACAGGAGAATGAACCTGGGTACAGGCAAGGACTATGATGACTATATTGTTGAGGGAGTTGCAGTTCCTTATCATCTTGTGGACATAGTTGATGTCGGGTACAAATATAACTTATTTGAATTTCAGCGTGACTTTATCAGGGTTTACAACGATCTGAAAAACAGGGATGTGTACCCTGTTGTATGCGGCGGCTCAGGAATGTATATCGACAGCATTGTTTCTGGATATAAGCTTGTTGAGGTTCCACCCGATCAGGAGCTGAGGAAAGAACTTGAAAAAAAGTCAATGGGGGAACTGACAGAAATCCTTGCTTCATACAAACCATTGCATAACACAACTGACATTGATACAAAAAAAAGGGTCATCAGGGCTATCGAGATAGAGCATTTCACGCGGGAGAATTATGCAGTCTCCACCAATATGCCTCAGCTTAAATCACTTATCGTCGGTGTGAAGTTTGACAGGGACGAAAGAAGAAGAAGAATTACTGAGCGGCTTAAAAAGAGAATGGAACTGGGAATGGTTGATGAGGTTAAAAGATTGCTTGACAGCGGCATTGACCCGGAAACATTGATATATTACGGGCTTGAATATAAGTATATAACAATGTATCTGACCGGGGCAATGAGTTATGAAGAAATGATGCATGATCTGGAAATAGCCATTCATCAGTTTGCCAAGAGGCAAATGACCTGGTTCAGGGGGATGGAAAGAAAAGGGACCAGGATACACTGGCTGGATGGCAAATCGCCGATGAAAGAGAAGCTTTCAGTAGTGATGAAGCTGCTCCAGGCTCAAAATGATTAGTTCGTCTGTTTTATTTTCAGCAATCAGTACCTGCTATTTCAGATAAGTATCGAGCCATTCAAAGAATTCCCTTTGCCAGATGATTGCATTCTGTGGTTTCAGTACAAAATGTGTTTCATCTTCAAAGAATATTAACCGGCTGGGGATATTATGCAGTTGTGCAGCCTGAAAAGCCTCAAGGCTCTGAGTGTACGGAATCCTGAAATCATTTGCGCCGGTGATAATCAGTATCGGAGTGTCCCAGTTGTCAACCATCAGGTGAGGTGAAAACTGGTAGCTTTTTGGAGTGTTCCAGTAGGGGCCTTCTATATCCTTGTTGGGAAACCAAAGTTCTTCTGTACTGCCGTACCAGCTGGTAAAGTTAAACATTCCGCAGTGTGAGATGAATGCCTTGAACCTTCCTCCGTGTACTCCGGCCAGATAGAAGACAGAGTATCCGCCGTAGCTTGCGCCCACAGCACCGAGGCGTCCTGCATCAACGAACGGTTCCTTTGCCATTGCATCTGTTGCGTCAAGGTAGTCACGGATGTTTGCTCCGCCATAGTCTCCGGAAATCTGCTCTTTCCATGCCTGACCGAAACCTGAATTGCCTCTCCTGTTAGGGGCAATCACTATATAACCTTTGGCGGCCATCATCTGGTAATTCCATCTGTATGACCAGCTCTGGCCCAGAGGCCCATGAGGTCCTCCTTTGCAGAACAGCAGTGCAGGATACTTCTTCGACGGATCAAATCCTGGAGGATAAATGACCCACATCTGAAGATCCTTGTTATCCCTGGTTTTGATATATCTTTCTTCCACCTTGCCCATCGCAATCGACTCGTAAATTGCCTTGTTTATAAATGTTAATTGTTTCACAAAACCACTGTTGATGTCCACAACGGAAATTTCTGGAGCCATCGACATTGACATAATTCCCGAGATAAGAGTCCCTGAATTAAGATTAATGGGACCAAGGTCATGAACTCCTTCGGTAACCTTTTCAACTTTTTTTACATTCGTATTTAACCTGAAAATCTGTGTCGTGCCAAGATAAGCGCATGTAAAGTATAAATTCTGGTTGTCGGACCATCTTATATTTTCCACGTCATAATCCCAACCTTCAGACAACCATGTGCGTTTCCCTTCTTTTATGCTATAAACGAACAGACGGTCAAGGTCGGCTTCATAGCCATCTCTTTCCATACTCTGGTAAGCGATCATTGATCCGTCGGGTGAAAAGACCGGATTACGGTCATAACCCCTGTTGCCTTCAGTTATGTTCACTTCACTGCCTTTTGCAATGTCATATAGTATTATATCTGTGTTAGTACTTAGGGCGTCATCCCTTCCCTTCAGCCGTTTCACCGTATATGCAATATATTTTCCGTCGGGACTCCAGGCGATTTCTGCCTCATCAAAATAGGGTGCAGTCGGCGACTCAAATTTCTGTCCCTCCATTATGTCTTTTTCTCCTGTAACACTTTTGCCGTTGAAGGATGCAACAAATATGTGACTGTAAGAATAGTCATGCCAGTAGTTCCAGTGACGGTACATAAGGTCGTCAATAATTCTGACCTTTGCATTGGGAAGATTGTGTTTTTCATTAGCTGTCTGGTCGAGCTTCACACGTCGTGTAAAAAATATTTTATTACCTGCCGGAGAGATACTGAAAATTTCAAAGTCGGTGAGGCCCTGAACCTGTACAGCACCGGTTCCGTCGGGATTCATAACATACAGATTGCCGTTCTTAATAAATGCTATTTTCCGGCCGTTGTCGAACCATTTCGGCGAACTGCCTCCGTCAGATGTAAGCCTTACAGGATCACCTCCCCGGGTATTGATCTTGTAAATATCCGTTGTACGCTGTTCACTCTGAAGGTCAATCCAGCTCACAGTATAGAGAACTTCCGAGCCGTCCGGAGAAAGTTCAAATGTTCCCAGTCGTCCGAATTTCCATAATATTTCCGGAGTGAGCACTTTACCGGCCTTTTCCTCTTCAGTAAGGACCGGTTGGGGGATAGCAGGTTTTTCTTCAGCAATCTGAGTTTTTTGTCTGCATGATGCAAAAAGCATGACCGCAAGGATCATCAT
>JABUEV010000236.1 GCA_013314865.1 Bacteroidales bacterium
GACCTTACGGACTCGAGTACATTCAGGTGGATGAAGGATACCAGCGCTGGCACGGAGAGTGGGAAGGCAATGACAGGTTTCCTCATGGAATGAAGTGGCTTGCTGACAGGATCAGGAGTCTCGGACTGCGACCCGGCATCTGGATCGCCCCTTATGTGATTTCCGAACCAACGGAAGTATATCAGAAACACCAGGAGTGGCTTATCAGACATCCTGATGGCAGAATTAAGCGAGTAGGACCCTGGCCTGATGAGAACAGCGACTGGGCACGAAACGAAAATCCAAAAAGATACGGACTTGATATTACCCATCCGGATGCTTCTGAATGGATGTTTCAACTATTCAGTAAAATCCGCAATGACTGGGGCTTTGAAATGTACAAGATTGATTTTGTCGACTGGTCTCTCCTTTCTGCACATCATTATTATAATCCTTCGGTAAGCCGGGCAGAAGCTTACCGTAAAGGTTTTGAGATAATAAGAAAAGCTACAGGCCCTGAATGTCATATCCAGGATTGCGGACCAGGACCGGTAACCATTGGCCTGCTTGACAGCATGCGAATAGAACTTGACCAGAATTACGGCTACCGCCGTGAGGTGTGGAAGCAATATTTCACAGCATCATCAAGCAGTGCACCTGCAGTAGCCAAAAGATACTATTTCCACAAACGTACATGGATAAATGACGCTGATCATGTTTGCCTTAACCTTTTATCACTCACACAAGCCCGGGCAGCAGCCACTCTTATTGCACTCTCGGGCGGCAATATCCTTTCAGGCGACAGACTGACTGACCTCGATCCTTCAAAACTTGAAATACTGAAAAAAATCCTTCCTCAATACGGCGAAACAGCACGACCCGTAAATATGTTTGATACAAACATTCATGAAGTCTTTGCGATGAAAATCAAAAAGGAGTTCGCTGAATGGACAATAGCAGGATTCTTTAATAACAGCCTCACTGAATCTACTGTTAAAAGATTAACAACCGACCGTTTATGGCTCGACCCTGGCAAAACCTATATTGCATGGGATTTCTGGAATGAAAATCTGGCCGGAGAATTT
The DNA here is from genome assembly GCA_013314865.1 of Bacteroidales bacterium. GTDB lineage: Bacteria > Bacteroidota > Bacteroidia > Bacteroidales > VadinHA17 > LD21. Next base: position 1,065 of record JABUEV010000236.1, read on the forward strand.
TCTGAGCGAATCGAAGTATCTGTTCCTCCTGCTTCAGTTGTGTTGTTAGCCATATATGAGAAACCTGAACAGCCGAAGGTAATCTCCACCGACAGGCATGTACTGCAGGGCGCTGTCGAACTTGAAAACGTGAAATGGGATTCAGATACAAGGATTCTAAAAGGAATTTCAAAAGGCGTACAGGGTTCATCCTATAACATTTATGTTTATATCCCGGATTCCCACCCGTGGAAACAGGGCAAAATAGCACTGTACCATGACTTCCCCGGGTATACACTCAAAATGATAGATGAACACATTCTTCGGATTCATGTCAGATTCGATAAAACAGACACTGTTCTGTGGGAGATTAATTCTGATGATTTTTTAATAGTGTCCGGATAAATTATTCATACTTTTATTAACTTATCATTACATTGTGATTTATTATGCTCTGGTTTATATCAAGGTTAAGATTAGTTATTCCCTTTTATTTTTATTTACCTTCTCATGTACTCACCTCCTCCTTCGCTACGCTACGGTGTCCCCCTCTCTATGATATAGAGAGGGGGAAAATCCTGAACGCAGCGAAGGAAAGGGGGTGAGTTCGTGTGGATATAATTGAATTTTGTCCCATTTGCTATATCTCCAAAATTTATTCGGACATTAGTGATTTTTCAATAAGAAATGATCCTTAACAAATATTTTAAATCAACATAATTATGAAATACCGCAAATTAGGAAAAACCGGATGGAATGTAAGCGAGATAGGTTACGGAATGTGGGGCATGGCCGGCTGGACAGGCTCGGACGATGAAGAATCGTTTGCCTCGCTTCAGCTTGCAGTTGAACTTGGATGTAATTTCTTCGACACTGCCTGGGGTTACGGAGCAGGAAAAAGCGAAAACCTGCTCGGACAACTTGTAAAAGCCAACAAAGACAAAAAGCTTTACACGGCTACCAAAATCCCGCCAAAAAATTTCAAATGGCCTGCAAGAAGGGAATACTCACTGGATGATTGTTTCCCTCCTGACCACATAGAGGAATATGTGTCAAAAAGCCTTAAAAATGCAGGTCTGGAGTCATTCGACCTTATGCAGTTTCATACATGGGAGGATCACTGGCTTGACGATGAACGCGCTATCAGCAAAATGCTGGATCTGAAGAGGCAGGGTCTGTTCAGGGCAATAGGCATCAGCATGAATCGATGGGAGCCATGGAACGGAATAAGGGCAGTGCTTAGCGGAATGATTGACACAGTTCAGGTCATTTACAACATCTTTGACCAGAATCCAAAAAATGAGCTGTTTCCTGCATGCCGTGAACATAACGTAGGCGTAATAGCCCGTGTACCTTTCGACGAGGGTTCCCTTACGGGCACCCTTACCAAGGAAACACGATGGCCTGAAGGTGACTGGAGAAATACTTACTTCGTTCCTGAAAACCTTATTCCAACTGTTGAAAGGGTTGAAGCCCTCAGACCACTTGTGCCTGCCGGTATGACTATGCCTGAGATGGCTTTAAGGTTCATCCTTGGCGAACCTACTGTCAGCACAATAATACCCGGCATGCGCAAAAGAAGTCACGTGACATCCAATCTGTCTGCCAGCGACAAAGGCCCTTTAAATCCCGGTCTGATGAATGAACTTGAGAAACACCGCTGGGATCGCCAGCCAAGTGAATGGTCACAGTAACAAGTTTTATGGTTTTTTAACATATTCTTATCATAAAATTGAAAGTAATATTTTGTTAATTTTAGGCGCAGGCATTACTAAACCCTTTGAAACAGAGCTTTTTCTGCCTGAAGCAGTTAAAATAATAATATTCCCGGTAAAACTAAATCTCAGGACTCTACTATGAATAACAGATTTCTTAATTCCATTCCGGAATCAGTGTTGAAAGTTACATTAACACTAATGATAGGGCTGGCTACCCTGTCATTCCTGCACGGGCAGGTTAAAACCGGTTCATGGGGTGACCAGGGAAACGGCACCTATATCAATCCAATCCTCTATTCTGACTATTCAGATCCGGATGTAATAAGGGTTGGCGAAAAGTATTACATGGTATGTTCTGAATTTCATTTCATTGGTATGCCTGTACTTGAGTCGGACGATATGATAAACTGGACGATAGTGGGAAGGGTATATGACAGGCTTGATTTCCCGGGCTACAACACGAATGAGAAATACGGAAGAGGTTCGTGGGCTCCTGCCTTGAGGTACCATAACAACAGGTTTTATGTTTATTTCTGCACTCCTGATGAAGGATTGTTCATGAGCAGTTCTGAAAAGGCCGAAGGCCCGTGGGATCCTCTTCTTCTTGTAAAGGAGACTCCGAGGTGGGAGGATCCGTGTCCTTTCTGGGATGAAGATGGCAGGGCTTATCTTGGCCACAGCATGGTTGGCGCGGGGCCAATCATCATTCACCGCATGAGTGAAGACGGAAAACAGCTTCTTGATGATGGTGTTACAGTGTATACAGGTCCGGTTGCAGAAGGAACAAAAATTCATAAAAAGGATGGTTATTATTACTTAAGCATCCCTGAAGGAGGCGTGGAAAGAGGATGGCAGACCGTTCTCAGATCAAAAAGCATCATGGGACCATATGAAAAAAAGGTCGTGCTTGAAAAGGGAAGTACAAACATAAATGGTCCCCATCAGGGTTCTCTTGTTGACACTCCTGACGGAGAGTGGTGGTTTTATCACTTCCAGTCCGACGGCGCAATGGGCAGAGTGGTCCATCTTCAGCCGGTATGGTGGAGCGAGGGATGGCCTGTCATAGGAGTGGATATAGACCGGAATGGAATAGGAGAACCTGTTTTCGTGTGGAAAAAACCATCCATAAAAGGCAATTTTGCAATTACTGCTCCCCAGACTGATGATGACTTCAATAAATCATCCTTAGGATTGCAATGGCAGTGGAACCATAATCCCGTAAACGAAGCCTGGTCGCTTACCACAAAACCGGGCTGGCTGAATCTTAATGCCCTTAAAGCCGAAAATTTCACTAAAGCCAGAAATACCCTGACCCAGAAAGTTATCGGCACAACCGGCGAAACTGCAACTGAGCTTGACATTACCGCTCTGGCCGAAGGTCAGAAAGCAGGTCTTTGCAGTATGGGAGGGAAAATTATAAATCTTATAGGCGTGATGAAGAAAGACGGAAAGCTTTTTCTTTTTATTGAAAATAATGGAAAAATAACAGCCGAAAAACCAATTAACGCAAAGAAAGTCTGGCTGAATTTCAAAATTGATATAAAGGGAGGACAGAATCAGTTTCTTTACAGCACCGACAACAAGACATTTACTCCTTTTGGTGATATTTTCGGCACTGCCTTCGGGTACTGGAAAGGCACAAGGATAGGACTCTTCTCTTTCAATGAAAAGGAAAACGGCGGAACAGCTTCATTTAACTGGTTTACATATAAATATGACGGCCCCGGAGGCAGTAAAAAATAATATTTTACAGGAATAATCTGCTTTATTAGTTTGTCAAATAATATTATATCCGTTAAAACCTGACCGAAATAAAAATAAATTTTTCCTCTTATATGTCAATCTTATTGAACGTATTAATAATCAGGCATTCTCTCCCCGGCATTGTCTTCCTTAAAAGAATCTCAGCGAGTAAAGTCTTCATAGCTGAACACCAGCTTAAATTGTAAGCAAAAAACATTGTAATAAAACCCGCATTATCTGACAAAAGCGGGTTTATGTATTATTTTCCTGACAGCTTAAATTAAAGAACTGATTAACAAATAACTAACTATACTACACAATATGAAAAAACTTTTACAAACCGGCGTGCT
>JABUEV010000237.1 GCA_013314865.1 Bacteroidales bacterium
ACAATATTGTTTGTATTATATATTGAATAAAGTTCTTTGTAATTTTTTGGTGCGGTAGTTCAGCTGGTTAGAATACCGGCCTGTCACGCCGGGGGTCGCGGGTTCGAGTCCCGTCCGCACCGCAAGAAAAAGGGAGAAAAATTCTCCCTTTTTTATTACATGGATAATTATGTCTACATAATCAAATCTGAAAAATCTGGGATCTTTTATAAAGGATATACTACTGATCCCAAATTAAGACTTTTGCAACATAACAGTAATCAAAGCAGGTTTACAGCCAGGAAAGGACCTTGGAAACTCGATTATCTTGAAAAACTAAAAGATAAGAGTTCTGCACTGATAAAAGAAAAACAATTGAAAAGAGCTAACATCAATTCATTAAATGGCTATTGCTTCAAGATTTAAACCTGGTTGGTAATGCAGATCTCGATGACCCTGATCTAACCAAATATTGATCAAATCTTTTTAATATCATCTTTAATGGAAAGCTGAATTAAAGGCCGCTTTCTATATCTACTTATTAATAGCCACTTATCGCGGGCCCTGACGCCCTGACAGACTCTGTCTTGTCAGGGGTCAGGGTGCTGACCGAAGCGTCAGCATTCGAGTCCCGTCCGCACCGCAAGAGATGCAAAAAGTAGCTTTAAAAGTGCACAATGCTCTTTTCCTCTTGTTACTTTCTTTTGCTTCTCCAAAAGAAAGTAACCAAATAAAAGGAGCCCGGAAATGATAACTTCAGCCTTTTTTGGCAAAATTCCTCAGGCTTCACGCTCCCAAAAAAGGCTGAAGTTCGCGCCATTTCCGGGTTACCCGCGCACCTGTAAACCTTGTGGACTGTGATAAATATTTGGTTATTATAATTTCTGAGTATTGCCTGTTTATCTAATTGTTAATTTATCGGGAGTATGAAAAGACAGCTTATAAGGACCTTTTTTGAAGAGTCACAATTAAATCAGATGATAGTACCTTTTTTTCAGGAATCCGTCGAAAATTCATTTTCGAAAGGATCTCCGGAAATTAAAACAAAGGTTATTGCACATTAAAAAGCTTTTTATGATATTTGATATAATCATAAAGGTTTATTCTTATCTTTAATAGCTTTAAAACAGCTTTTCAATATGCCTGAAACCTGCTAAAACTTTTTCAATATGCCCGACAATTTCTTCAATCTCAACAACCCCGATTTCTACGGAATCCTTATCAGATTTATAATCAATACAGTATTTCTTATAATTCTTATCAGGTTTGTTTATTTCAGGTACTCCAAAAAGGAAAAGTTCCTTTTCACCTTTTTCATGATGGGTATTACGGTCTTCTTTATCACTTCAATGCTGAAATCGGTATTCATTGAGTTCGGAATGGCGGTCGGTCTTTTTGCAATCTTTGCCATTCTGAGGTTCAGAACCAGAAACTTCAGCCTGAAAGATATGTCGTACATCTTCACAACTATAGGCATTTCAGTTATTAATTCCCTGAAGCTTGTCGGATTTCCCGTGCTCGGGGTAATCATTTTCAACATAATAATTATTCTTGCTGCGGTGGTTCTTGAAGAATTCACCGCAAGGAACAACACCACAAACCTGACGATAATCTATAACGACCTTGACCTCCTGAAGAACGGGAAAAAGCAGAAGATCCTTAAAGAACTGTCAGATCTTACGGGAAGGGAGATATCGAGATTCAGGATCCGCGAGATAGACTACCGAAAAAACGAAGCAACTATAGATATTTCGTTCAGGGATTAAGTGCCTCCGGCCAAACAATATTCTTAACTCGTGAATGTTATCCGTAAAGGGATTGCCCCCTTTTCTTGTTTGTAATTAAAAAATTTCAGAGCCATACCTTAAAAACATTAATATTGCAGGTTGTTTTATTTAATATTCTTGAAAAGTCATGTTTTACGAAAACATACTCCAGACAATCGGCAATACTCCTCTTGTGAGGATCAACCGGCTTAATCCCAATCCGAAAGTCACCATATATGCCAAGGTGGAAGGCACCAATCCGACCGGGAGTATAAAAGACCGGATTGCCCTGAAGATGATTGAACAGGCTGAAGCTGAAGGCATGCTTGTTAAAGGGAAAACAATCATCGAACCTACCTCAGGTAACACCGGCATCGGACTTGCCATGATAGGCGTGGTAAAGGGATATGATGTTGAGATTGTGATGAGCAGTGCCGTATCGGTCGAAAGGGTTAAAATGATTGAAGCATTCGGGGCTAAGGTAACACTCACTGATGCAGTGCTTGGCACCGACGGCGCCATAATTAAGGCTAAGGAACTCGTGAAGGAAAATCCTGACAAATATTTCATGCCCGACCAGTTCTCGAATAAATACAACAAGATAGCGCACTACCGCACCACCAGCGAAGAGATCTGGAAGCAGACAAACGGCAGGATTGACTATTTTGTCTCAGCCATCGGGACCTCGGGCACTATTATGGGTGTCGGCAAGGCACTGAGGGAAAACAAACCCTCGATCAAGATTGTCTGTGCCCATCCTGTAAAAGGTCACTACATCCAGGGTCTGAAAAACATGGAAGAAGCAATAGTGCCGGCAATATTTGATCCGAAGGAGATAGATGTCACAATAATGGTTGAAACCGAGTCGGCCTTTGAAATGACAAGGCAGATTGTCAGACAGGAAGGCATCTTTGTGGGTATGAGCAGTGGCGCGGCCATGTACGCGGCTGTCGAACTGGCAAAAAGAATTAGCTCGGGTGTAATTGTTGTAATCTTCCCCGACAGAGGAGAGAAATACCTAACCACAAATTTGTTCAACGGAAAGTGAGAGTGAGAGGTAATCGGTGACAGGTATTCAGTAATCCCTGCCCGACTGACGCGGTCAGACGGGGGCATTCGGTATTCCCTGCCCGACTGACGCGGTCAGGCGGGGGTAATCATAAAAGGTCAAAACCAAAAGACTAATAGACCAGCAGACCAGTAGACAACTTCAATAAATTTCCCCCTTTGAAGGGGGTTAGGGGGATGTAGATATATTCAGCCCACCTGCCCACTAAAGGGGGAGTGTTTAATAATGAGCAATTTGCAAAAGTCCACTAAAAGTGATTTACTGGTGAAATTAATATCCTGATCGGACTCAACTATTATTAACTTCAAGCAGATTTAATGCTCTTAAGATTTTCAAGATAAATATCTATCAAATTAAACTTATTATTTGTTTTTTGTTAAAACATTTAATACTTATTTCTTTTTTATTAAATTTGCCCTCACAACAAAGCTTCTGACAAGAATTAATGCCTGATGTATCAAAAGCATTCAGTTAATTCGGTTCCGGCAGGTGATATCAGCCATTTCATCCAGATGCCGGGAAGCTTAAACAGGGGAATTATACAGGGGAGTTGAATTTTTCTGCCTTAGGGCAGAAGAGATAGGTATGTTCTTTGAGTTGTATTTAAGTCTTGCAGTCGTGCAGTCGTGCAGTCGTGCAGTCGTGCAGTCATGCAGTCGCCAATAAGACTAACGACTATGTTAAACCCTCTGCACTGTACAGGGTTACCACGGAGTTTCAATGCTTCTTTCGTAATCGTTCAATGAATCTTGTCGGTTTAGACTGCGATCGCAAGACCGCAAGACTGCAAGACTGCAAGACCATAAAGAACATACAACTGATATACAATAACTTACAGCCTTTGCCGGTGTGACCGACGCGGCGGAAGCATGACATAAATCTAAATTTTTAGCCAAAATATCAGTCCTCATTAAACAATTTGACTATATTTGAATACCAAAACCTCACCATCATGAGAAAACTGATAATAATCACCCTGGCAATTATTGCTGTCGCATATAATGCCAATGCACAGCGACTGCCAAGCCCTAAACTGCCTCCGCAGATCCTAAACCCGCGCCCGGGATACATAAACATCACAGAATTTAACTATGGCATTGGCCTCAGTGAAATAAACGTGCCATATTCTGCTTACCACTTCGGCCTTACAACCGTCAACGGCTACCAGATAAACAGATTCTTCATCGTGGGCGCCGGTACAGGTGTGCTTTTTTATAACGACGGCTTCCTTGTGCCTCTCTACCTTCAGGGACGCCTCTCCTACCCCGTGGTGAACCGCAAGACAGCGCCATACGCAAATGCTGAAGGAGGTGCTCTTTTAAATTTTGAGGACTTTGGCGGCGGCACAAGGCTTTTTATTAACCCGATGGTGGGCGTACGTTATACTCTTTCACAAACAGTAGCCCTAAACCTCAGCACCGGACTCTTTATGCAGATGGGGCCTGCAAAAACACGCGACTCATTTCTCAATTTCAAATTGGGAGTACTCATAATACCCATAAACAGAAGATATTAATGACTCATTCCGGGAAATTCCTGCTGTTATTCACAGCGGCACTGATGGCTGTCTCATGTGTCCCTAACAGGAAAATCACATGGCTTCAGTACACAAAGAAATATGATGAACAGATCTCAGCAGGCGAAGGTGCACTGCGCTATTACGAAACACCCTATTTCAACTACCTGCTCCAGCCTAACGACCTGCTCGATATAAAAATATCCACACTTACGCCTATTACCTTCAATCCATTTAACGACGCCGACCGTTCTATCGTGCCGGGTGTCTCCTATGCACAATCAGGATTGTATGTTCAGTCACAGGGCTATTACGTTGACCCTGCAGGATACCTCGAACTGCCAATAATCGGAAGTGTGAAGGTGGCAGGACTAACCATCAACCAGGCACAGGACAGCATTGCGTCGGTTGTGAAGAAATACCTCGAGAAGCCGGTGGTGCGTCTGAAACTGCTGAACTTCAGGTTTTCTGTGGTTGGTGAAGTGGAAA
>JABUEV010000238.1 GCA_013314865.1 Bacteroidales bacterium
TGTTAATGTCACCTATAGGACAATCGGCATACACCCATTGTGCAGCAAACTCAAGGTCCTTTTTGCATTTCTGAAGAATGCTTTCACGGGTGCAAGAATAAAAATCAAGCTTAGGTTCCATAATTTCGGTCAGGATCAGCGGCACGTCACCGTGCTGGTGAACAAGACGGTAATAGACATTTGCTCTGTGGAAATAAGCCTTGCCCAGAACATTATTTCTTTCTTCCTGGCTCTTCCATGTTGCGACGTCTATACGGTTAATAACCACATTGGCATATTTGATCCTGTTGTATCCTTCAGTCCAGTACCTGCCAAGTTTGGTTACGTCTCCGTAATCCATATTGGCATCCGGCAAAATTACGGCAGGCATGTCCATGTGAATCCCTGTTTTGTCAGTGGTTCCTTCCACTGCTATATCAGCAAAAATACCCTCTGAAATAAACGGGGGAGTGTCTTCATACATCTCATGCCTTGCGTTTCTGAGGCATGCAATAAGTGCTGCGTTAAGCCCGTTTGCATCGACAAATGTGTTTTCGGGAGCGTAGAATGATAAAGGTTTGGGCGTGAGAAAGTCTTCTGAACAGCTTATTCCCAGCACAACCTGAATCAGTATAATCAGTGATATTATTTTAAACTTTTTCATATCAGCAATTATTATAGAGTTAAATTAAGCTTGAATGAAAGGTAGGAAGGTGTGTAGGAATCATTTTCAGGATCCATCCACGACCATTTTGGTGCCCACACATAAGGATTATCAGAGACGATTGACAGTCTGCAGCTGACTATCCTGAATTTGTTAAGGAAGCTCTGCGGAACATTGTATGAAAGAGAAATGTTATCGAAACGTACGAAAGAATTGTTTTCCCATACATCAAACCCTGTTTCATAGCTGTCAACTCTTGCCCACTTATTTGAAGGATTATTGGGTGTCCAGTAAGGAACATTGTAATAAGTGGACCTGTCGTAGAAACCTTCGTTGTTCCTCAGGAAGTTATTGGCCTTATAGTGTCCAAGGTGTGAATACATCTTTATTGCGAGCTCAAAATTCTTGTACTGGAACACGTTTCTCATATTGAGTCTTAAAACCGGACGTCTGTAACCCTGGAATACTTTATCGGCGTTGGTATAGTAACCGTCATTATTGGTATCCTGAAGCTTATAGTCACCTGGTGAGCGTGAATAGCGTGTGGCTTCGTCAGATTCATTCACCTGCCATATTCCCAGAGTCTTGTAATCCCAGATCTGGTCGATTGCATGACCAATGAACCAGCGGTTTGTGATATCATCAACCTCTTTCTTTTTCCCTGTAACAGGGTCAGTAATATAGTCACCATACAGGTGAACAATTTTGTTTCTGTTATGCGACATCGAAAATTCGGTTGTCCAGCTGAAGTCCCTGGAAGCCATATTGAGAGAATTAAGGGCAAACTCAAATCCCTTATTATCCACCTGGCCAAGGTTTGACATGACACTTGCATAACCTGTGATGTTTGGAAGCTGACGCGGTATCAGCAGGTCCTTTGTGATCATGTAATAGGCATCCAAGTTACCTCTCAGCCTTCCTTTGAAGACAGAAAAGTCAACGCCGAAGTTATAGGCACTTGTACGTTCCCATTTCAGATTGGGATTTGCCATACGGCTTGTATAAAGCTGTGAAGTGTAACCCTCTTTGCCGTTAGTAATCAGTACAAATTTTCCGGTGTTAAGATTGGCAAGTGCATCATAGATACCCACTCCGCGGTTACCGTTTGTTCCGTATGAAAGCCTGATTTTCAGCTGGTCAACCCAATCTACATTGAAAAAGCTCTCTTCACTCAAAGTCCATCCGCCAGCCACTGACCAGAAAGTGGCCCTTGGATTTGCCTGTCCGAAGGCCGAATATCCGTCACGGCGTATTGATGCAGTAAAATTATATTTTGACATATAGGTATAGTTGAGGCGAGCCAGCAGGGCATCTGCAGTGCTCACTTCATCATTGCTTGAGATTTCAAGGTCTTCTGAAGCAGCCTGCATTCTGTGGTATCCAAGGACGTCACTTGGCAGGAATCTCTGGCGATACATATAATCTCTCCAGTACTGATATTTTTCTGCATTCTGGACAAGTGTCACATCGAAGGTGTGAACCCCGAATGTCTTGTTCCATTTAAGCATATTGTTTACCTGCCACTCAAAGATTGTTGTATTTTCCCTTGAAGCTCTTCCTCCCTGGGGTAGCCATAGTGCATGACCTGAGGACCATGACTGATAGTTTCTGTTCCAGTTGAACCTTGGGATGAACTCAGAGGTAAATGAAAAGCCAAACGGAAGGGTGATGATTCCGTAAAGTTTGCTGTTCATCGTATTATATTTTCGGAATCTGTCGTGGTACACCATTTCAAGCCATGGATTCGGGGCATTTATATAACCGGAAGGAGCGAAAAGAAGGGTTGTACCATCCTCTTCGTACATGGAAGAGTAGGGTGTGACATAAAGGCTCACCCCTGGCTGAATAGGGCTTTCATCCCTGAATGCTACCTGTGTATTGGTTCCTACCTTCAGCCAGCTTGTTATGTTTGTTTCAAGATTTATTCTCGACCTGTAGGTATTAAACCTTTCGTTGTAGTTTATCCCTTCATTATCGGTATATCCGAGGGAAAAATAGTACGAAACCACATCCGATGATCCTGATACACTTATTGTATAGTCCTGTGTTAGTCCGGTCTGCCATGCAAACGGGGCATAATCAAGTTCCTTCCCGGCCTTGTAGTTTGATATTTCAATTGGTGCAAAACCAATGCGGTTTAGCCAGATTGCATCGAGGTCCGTAGCTGCTCCGGAACCGTCGTAAGCCTTCCACTGTTCTATTGTGACACCTGCAGGAAGGTTGTTATAATTATTATAATAACCCGGACCTATAGTAATCTGTCTGCGTTCATTTGCCTCAAAGCCTGCAATTCTGCGGGCAATAAACTGTTCACCGTTCATCAGTTCAATATTGGATGGTGACTGGTAAGCTATACCGGTGCTGGTATTTATGTTGATGACAGGTTTTCCTTTGGCGCCACGTTTTGTGGTTATTATTATTACCCCGTTTGATGCACGTGATCCGTAAATGGCAGCTGATGAAGCATCTTTAAGGATGTCGAATGTTTCAATGTCAGCCGGGTTAATATCAGCAAGGTCTCCATAGTAAATCATTCCGTCAACCACCACAAGGGGAGCATTTGCATTGGCCTGAGCTGTGGCATCTGCTCTCAGGGAAGTCTCACCTCTTACCATCAGTTCACTCGGACTGCTCAATCCTTTTGCAGTGGTGCTGAAATTAACTGAAAGTCCCGGTATTGCACCTCTCAGCATTGAGGTCATATTGGAGGATGCCTGTACCTGTACTTCATCAGCATTAATCCTGGCTACTGCTCCGGTAAGGTCTCTTTTCTTGACAGTACCATAACCGATAACAATTACTTCATCCAGCAAACCGACATCAACCGACATTACAACATCAAGCGATGTTCTATCTCCTATTTCAATGTCGCTGGCTTTCATTCCAAGGAATGAAAAAGAGAGAATTCTGGCATCAGCCGGTACAGAGATGGTAAATTTCCCATCTGCGTCGGTAAGAGTGCCAACAGTTGTTCCTTTTACCTGTACAGCGACGCCGGCCAGAGGTTTCTGGTCTTCATCTGTCACTCTACCGGTAATAACCTTCTGCGCTGTCAGGCTCACTGTGAAACCTGCAAGCGCAATCAACATCAGCAGAAATTTTTTCATAGACAGGTTTAAATGGTTAATTAAATAAAATATTCAAGCCAAAATGGCTTCAGGTTTAGTCAGGTCTATTGTGCTTATAAAACCTCTTTTGAAAAAATCAGATGTTATAAAGCATAACACACTCAAAGTTATGTTAAAAAATTATAAAAATTGCAACCGATTGCGAATAAAACTTTAAAGACACTGTCAGAAAATACCTGAATTTAGTTAAATATCAGTAAATCAGCAATGTGAATTATGTTAAAATTTTCTGACAGTCACTGCGGGAGGATTTGCAAAATAGTACCAGGCACTTTCGGCTTTGTCTTTGTCAATTTGTCCGTTAAAAACCAGAAACCTGTATTTAAGGACATAGTTCTTTCTGGGGGAAAGCAACCAGTCTCTGTCTTTTGTAGGGCAGAAATTTGCAAACATATCCCCGCGGTCGTACTGATTTTCGGGCCATATTCTGAGAGGCTCAGGATGATTGTAGTTTGTCGGGAATGACATCATTACCACACCGGCATAGTCATTATCTATCTGTCCCTGCACTATACACCAGCGTGCCTTGCTTCCATCTGCATTCTTGCGGGTCATGCTTTCTGAAGTAAGCACCATGCTGTTTTTGTTGTCCCATTTTTCTGTTGTCCTCCAGCCAATCCCGGCATACCGGTATTCAAGTATTTTAAATGGAGAATCAGTGGCACAGTTAAGTGAGAAGTTGAAATCAACAATGTAGAAAGGTTGTTTTTCCTGTGGTCTGAATACCCTGACATTATGAAGTTCGTTTAAGGCCACCTTTTCACTTCCATCCTTTTTAAACACAACATGTTCATGCACAGCTCCAAACTCAGAGAAAACAGGCCCGTTTTCCACAAAAGCAAAATTTGCAAACCTGACTGTCCCCTGCTTTGAATTAATATTCCAGAAATCTATTTTTTCACCTTCAAATTCCACCTGTGTCCATGGATTCCAGATTCCGTAATGGTGGTAGTGATCAGGAGGCTGAATTCTGGTCAGCACCTGCCCGTTTGGTGACCAGAGCGGATGTATGAAACCGCTTCTTTTGTATGCAGTGTCGACAC
>JABUEV010000239.1 GCA_013314865.1 Bacteroidales bacterium
TTTTTACTATTTAATAATTATTATCATTTTATAATTTATATCATTTAGTATTTATTATTAATAAAGTATAATTATTATTTAAGAATTATTCCTAAATAATAATAATTATTAATTAATGACCATCCCTTTAAGAGAACCTTATGCACTAGAATAATTACCTGAAGTTTTACCTTAAGTACTTCCTTGAATTAATAACCTCAAGTATAAGTAAAATTCTGAAATAATCGCCTGAACTAATTACCTGAAGAAACTCTCTGAAGAAATCACCTGAAGTATTGCCTGAAATACTCCTCTTATTTAATATTCTGAAGAAATTACATGAAACACTTCTCCTAAGTAATAATCTGAAGAAATTATATGAAGTAATAATCTAAAGTTATCGCCTGAAGCTATTATCGTATATTCATTTTAAATAATTCTAAGGAATATTTATCCCGGGTAATAACAGTTTTGTGAAATACCCTGATAACAACTTTTACCTCATAAATAACATTTATAACAAACGTTTATTTACTGCTACCTGACCAAAACTCAGGGCACTGATGTAAGCCGTTAAATTCCCGTATTTAACATCCCAGGCTTTTTTTGAACCAGCCTGCAGAACTCCGGCAAAACCTGTACCTGATTAAAGCAATATCTGCTAATGCATAATTATTCAGTCACTGTAAAGAATTCACCCGTAATCTTCCCCTTAAATCATTCTTACTTGCTCACTTACTGAATAATACCTATGCCGCCTCAACAACATCTATCTTCCTCTTCTCCCTGAAGAAGAAAATGAAACAAATCAAAACAGCAATTGCAATATATGCAGGTACAAACCAGATACTCCTCCACTGGTAAACCTGATCAACTGTATAATGCGATGTTACAAAGCCTGAAACCCAGGTGCCGATAAACATGCCCAGTCCGTATGTCACAAAGGTGAACAAACCCTGCGATGCACTCTTTATCCTGTCATTCGATTTCTTTTCGGTATACATGTAACCGGTTACAAAAAAGAAATCGTAACAGACACCATGCAATATTATTCCTGCGTAAAGCATCCAGACATTCGCATCCATATTCCCGAATGCAAAACAGAAATACCTCAGAATCCATGCTGTCATGCCTATAAGAAGCATGTTCTTCACTCCTATCCTGTTGAATAAAAACGGAATTGCCAGAATGAACAAAGCTTCAGAGATCTGACCCATTACCATCTTGCCTGCCGCATTCGGCATTCCAGCCTGATTCAGGAAAAGATTCGCAAATCCGAAATAGAATGAAAGTGGTATGCAGACAAATATTGCAGCAATAAAAAATATCGTGTAAGGCCTGTCCCTGAAAAGAATCAAAGCATCAATACCCAGTACCGATCTGGCAGTCGACGGTGTGGTAGCAAGCGGTGGCGTATCCGGAAGTATGAAGCTGTAAAGCCCCAATGCTATTGATACCAGAGAGGCCATGTAGAATGTTCCCTGCGTCTGTTCTATTCCGAGAAGCGCTATCATAAATCCTGCTATCACCCATCCTACCGTCCCAAAGACCCTCACCAGAGGAAACTGTTTTCCCGGATCGCTCATCTGCCTGAATGCAACACTGTTTGATAATGCAATGGTGGGCATGTAAGCCAGTGAATAAAGCAATATCACCCAATAAAAAGCAGTGTTTGTTGTCACCCTGGCAGCAATAAATAACAACACCCCGCCGACCAGGTGCAAAATTCCCATTACTCTCTGCGCCGCAAAATACCTGTCAGCAATCATGCCTACAAAAAACGGCGAAATCATAGTTGCAATAGCCAGTGCACTATAGGCCGCCCCAATCTGTAATCCAGTGGAATTCAAAAATTTGGTCATAAATGTCCCCATGGTGACATACCATGATCCCCAGATATAATACTGAAGAAACATCATGGATCCAAGCATAAAACTGATCTTTGGCTTCATCTGTATTTGGTTTTTCAGGTTAAGGAATATCGTTAGCAGGTTTACTTTTTTATGCAGTATACAGAACAAAAGTGTTAAAAAAAATTAAATATTTCAGGATTTTTCTGCTGTCTGCCACAGGCAGTTGATCAGGTAAAATCCAAAAAAATCCACATGAAATAACCTAATATTTTTCAATTTACAAATACCATACTTCCATAATTTAAAATAAACTTTTTTATCTTCAACATTTATGATTAAGTAATCTGGCATAATTAACATGTTTTACAGCTTGTTTTATTTTTCAAAATATTTTTAATTTTATGAACTTCTAAATCTGAATTCATAAACTCATTAAATTAAAATTCCTTATGAAACGCCAGGAAAAATCTTCCAAAAAGACCCCTGAAAGCCTTTCAAGGAGAAGCTTTCTGGGCAAAACAGCCACAGCTGCAGCCGCTTTCACCATCATTCCTCGTCACGTAATGGGAGGGCCGGGTTATACCGCTCCAAGCGATACAGTCAACGTTGCAGGTATTGGTGTGGGAAGCCAGGGAGGCGGCGACATTCAACAGATATGCACTCCTGATGTTCCGATTGTCAGACCGGTGAGAAATTCCAATGGAACACCTATGACAAAGGAACAGATTGCCGCACAGGAAGCCCGAAGGGCACAAATGATGCAAAGAACCCAGCAGGCAGGCGGTCAGCAAGGCGGAAGGCCGGCAACTGATTCGCCAATACAGATGGGGGATGCAGGCAGGAAAACTATCAAACTCGCAAACATCTATGCTCTGTGCGACGTGGACTCTGACTACGCTGCACATGTCTTTAAAGGTTATCCCAAAGCCAAAATCTACAGCGACTGGCGTGAGATGCTTGAAAAAGAACCTTCAATAGACGCTGTTGTTATAGGTACTCCTGACCATAACCATGCTCCCATAGCCGCAGCATTTATGAAGGCCAAAAAGCACGTTTATGTTGAAAAACCTCTTGCCAAAACAATTTATGAATGCCGTAAGCTTGCTGAGATAGCTAAGGAGACAGGCGTTGTAACCCAAATGGGAAACCAGGGTCACGCCACTGAGGGAACCCGCAGGACAGTAGAATGGATACAGGGCGGAGTTATCGGCCTGGTAAGAGAGGTATGGCTCTCGACAAACCGTCCTCTCGGATTCTGGCCTCAGGGCGACCTGCAAAGACCTGCAGGGGTTACCCCTCCAAAAAATCTCAAATATGACGTATGGCTTGGTCCTGCACCCCAGAAACCCTATCACCCCGATACAGTTCATTTCTACTGGAGAGGTCTGTGGGATTACGGAACCGGAGCAATGGGCGACATGGGCGCACATATTTTTGATGCTCCTATATGGGCACTGAACCTGGGCATGCCAACTAAAATCCAGGCTACAAGCTCACCTTACAATGACGAATATATGCCTCTCTGCGAACTCGTTACCTACGAATTCCCTGCACGCGGCTACATGCCTCCCGTAAAGGTCACCTGGTGCGACGGCGGACTAAGACCTCCTCGCCCGGACGCTCTCGAACCCGGACGTGCAGTAAGGGATGCCACATACTACGGCGACAAGGGCATTATGACGCATGCCAGCCACGGTGCAATGCCTGAACTGATACCCGCTGACCCGGGCTTCAAGGGACCTGATCCATGGCTACCACGTACCGGAAATATATTCGAAGACTGGATCGATGCAATCAAAAATGGCAAAAAATCATGCAACGACTTCTCAATCTCAGCTAAAGTGACTGAAATAATGCTTCTTACAAATATTGCCGTCAAGCATCAGAGGGCAAATATTACCCTGGAATATGACCCGGTAAATATGAAAATAACCAACCTTCCGGAAGCAAACAACCTGTTCCATTACGAATATAGAAGTGGATGGACTCTCTAATAAAAAAAAATGACATTTTAATTTAAATTATTTAATTTCAGATTTTTATGGAAAGCAAGAATAAATCAAAAGGAATGGTTTCAAGGAGGAAATTCCTTGGAAGCACTGCAGCAATTGCAGCAGCCTCCGTAATTCCTTCAGGCCTTGCCGGAAGAAGCGTACCTTCAAGCTTCTTTATACAGAGCAGCCAGAAACCAAATTCAAACTTCGGCGGAGTTCAGATTGGTGCAATTACTTACAGCTGGCGTAGCATGCCGGGTGGAGTTGAAAATATTATCAAATACAGTCAACAGGCCGGACTAAGCTCAATTGAGCTAATGAGCAATGACCTTGAAACATATCTTGGTGCACCTGAGAATCCTTCACGTGGAATGTTCGGACCACCTCCGGCCGCTCAGCCTCCTGCCGGCGGACAGGCACCCGGAGCCCCTCAACCCGCACAGGGAGCACCTGCACAACCGGCTGCACCAGCCCAGCCCGGAGCTCAGCAGCAGCCTCAGGGTCAGCGCAGGGAAATGACTCCGGAACAGAAAGAAGCCGCTGCAAAATATGCTGCCCAGCTCAAGGAATGGAGACTCTCGCTTCCTATGTCCAAAGTCGAAGCTGCCAGAAAACTGTTCGAGAATGCAGGCATAAAAGTGCCTATAGTCAAATTCTCACCGGCCAGATGGTCAGATGAGGAAATTGATTATGCATTCAAAGTGGCCAAAGCAATGGGTGCAAAAGGCGTAACTGATGAGATCGGCGAAGAAGCTGTTAAAAAACTTGGTCCGATCGCCGCCAAACATGGAATGTATGCTATCTTCCATAACCATATGCAGTTTGCCACTCCGGGATTCAGTTACGATCCGTTCCTGGCTGTCTCGCCAGCTGTAATGATGAACTTCGATGCCGGCCATTTCTTCGGATCTACAGGAATTCACCCGAATACAATTATTGAAAAATATCACGACAGGATCTTCAGCATCCACCTGAAGGATAAGACCG
>JABUEV010000240.1 GCA_013314865.1 Bacteroidales bacterium
AATGCCATCAAAATAACTTTGTTCATGCAGCGGACAAATAGAAAAAAAAGTTACTTTTGACAGTTTTAACCAGACAATAAATTTAAGTAATTACTTTAAATTTAACAAATTAAAAAATGAAGACAGCTGTTGTTGGAGCAACCGGTATGGTTGGCCGCACCATGATCAAGGTGCTTGAAGAAAGAAAATTCCCTGTAACCGAACTGATACCTGCCGCTTCGGAGAAATCGATCGGCAAGGAGATTATTTTTCAGGGTAAACCGGTTAAAGTGGTAAGCGTCATGGAAGCAGTTGAAGCAAAGCCTGTTTTCGCCATTTTTTCTGCAGGTGCGAACACCTCAAAGGAATGGGCCCCGGCTTTTGCCCAGAACGGAACAGTTGTAATAGACAACTCCTCAGCATGGCGTATGGATCCGAATGTGCCGCTTGTGGTTCCTGAAATAAACAGCCACACCATTAAGAAAGGCGACAGGATCATCGCAAATCCTAACTGCTCAACAATACAGATGGTGATGGCTCTTGCACCGCTTCATCGCAAGTATAAAATCAAACGTCTGGTTATTGCTACCTACCAGTCGGTTACCGGTACAGGTGTTAAAGCTGTCACACAGCTTGAAAATGAAAGGAAAGGTATAAAAGGTGAGATGGCCTACCCTTATCAGATCGACCTGAACTGCTTTCCTCACGGAGGTTCCTTCAACAGTGACGGTTATACAACAGAGGAACAGAAGCTGGTGGACGAAACCCGCAAAATACTTGAAGACCCGACAATCCAGGTTACCGCAACTGTGGTCCGCATCCCGGTTATCGGAGGTCATTCAGAAGCTGTTAATGTTGAGTTTGAAAATGATTTCCACATTGATGATGTACGCTTCCTCATAAGCCAGTTCCCCGGAGTTGTGGTTTATGACAATCCAGCCGAGAACAAATACCCCATGCCAATTATAGCACATAACAGGGATGAGGTCTTTGTGGGAAGGATACGAAGGGATTATTCCAGGGAAAAATGCCTTAACCTCTGGATTGTGTCGGACAACATCCGCAAGGGTGCAGCCACAAACGCCATCCAGATAGCAGAATACATGGCAGAAAAAAGATTGTACTGAAACAGCTATACCGGGCTTCCGGAAATATCCGGATTCAATCCCATGTCTGTTTCATAGAGGAAGTTGTTGTACGGGTACCGTGAGACGTGTATCTTTTTGACTTCCTCATAAAGGATATTCCGGAGCTCATCAATGTTTTCCCTTGTTCTGGCTGAGATGAAAACACTTTTATGGTACTTGTCAGAAGCCATCCAGGTTTTCTTCAGGTCATCAAGGGAGTAATTTTCCCTTAGAACCGGAGTAAGGTCAGTTTCATCCTTCATGACATAGGTAAAGATGTCTATCTTGTTAAATACCAGAATGATTGGTTTGTTTACTGATCCAAGCTCCTTCAGGGTTTCATCAACAATAGCAATCTGTTCCCCGAAACCCGGATGGGAAATATCCACTACATGAAGGAGAAGATCTGATTCCCTTACTTCGTCAAGTGTGGATTTGAACGATTTAACAAGGTCATGAGGCAGTTTGCGGATGAACCCTACTGTATCTGAAAGAAGGAAGGGAAGGTTTCCGATGACGACTTTCCTGACAGTAGTGTCGAGGGTTGCGAAAAGTTTGTTTTCAGCAAAGACATCTGACTTGCTGAGCAGGTTCATAATGGTTGACTTGCCCTCATTTGTGTAACCCACAAGAGCCACTCTTACCATTTTGCTCCTGTTTTTCCGCTGAACCGACATCTGGGTGTCGATCTTTTTAAGTTGTTCTTTAAGGCCGGCAATTTTATCGCGTATTATACGCCGGTCAGTTTCAAGTTCGGTCTCACCGGGTCCTCTTAATCCGATTCCTCCCCTTTGTCGTTCGAGGTGAGTCCACATTCGCGTAAGCCGGGGCAAAAGGTACTGATATTGTGCTAGTTCAACCTGGGTGCGGGCATGAAAAGTGCGGGCACGTCGTGCGAAAATGTCAAGTATAAGGTTTGTCCTGTCGAGTACCCTACAGCCCAGTATCTTTTCAATATTTCTTATCTGGGAAGCTGACAGTTCATCATCAAATATGGCGATGTCTATCTGGTTTCCGGCGACGAACTGAGCTATCTCCTCAATCTTTCCCGTTCCTACGAAAGTACGGGGATTGGGCATGTCAAGTTTCTGAATGAATCTCTTAAGAGGCTCTGCTCCTGCAGTAAGTGTAAGAAAGGCAAGTTCATCAAGGTACTCTTCAGCTTCTCTCTCATCCTGACCTTTGTAATTTATCCCGATGAGAATAGCCCTTTCAACCGGCCTTGCAGTTTCAATCATCAGTTTATGAACCTCCTGTTGCTTTGGACCGCTGTCCTTATTGCCTGTTTTAGTGTTTCGGAACATCTCAGTATCATCTCCGCATCGGACGGAAACGGCACTGGTTTTGACTTGGTGCGTTCAAGCTGTGAAGCACTCAATGCCTGTACGTCCCCTAGCGCCCTGGCCGATACATGCTCAAAATCGGATTTCGCGCCGAGCGGATCCTTTTTGATGACTTTATTTGGATTAAGCTGAATTACTTCTATATCACCGTCAATAACGCAGGTCTTACGCTGTACAGATTCAATGAGAGCGCACTGAAGGGTTTTATATTTCGGGGTTTTAATGTCATTGCCCAGCGAGTCTTTCATAACATTTCCCTTCTTGTCGAGCATGTAAACAAATCCATCCTCGACCTCCTTCTTCACCACTGTGTCGCGCTGAAGTGTCTGGTCGGGGCTGACAACCACGTTTCTTATGTTTATGTCAACCATATAATCATAGTTGAGGTTAGGGTCAAGGTTCTGAGTATGATATTCGACCCACGGCGTATTGAGCCGGGGAAGGTCAAGGGCCAGGAGTTCTTCTTCAAATTCCGGCGGGAAGTTGATTATTGACCTGTTGCGGATTGACACAAGCACCCTGCTTGTTCCCAGATATTTTGCCTCAGCTATTTTGTTGTCGATGCCTTCATAATCTCCGACATATTCCTTTGCCCTTACAAATTCGTCGAAAGCCTGGCGGTACGATTCCTTCAGACCATTCTTCATCAGCTCATTGCCATGTGCATAGTAATAATCGGCCGATTTGCGCTTTGCAGCAACCATTTCCGGCATATAATCGACATAAGGAAAATCAATTGTTTTTCCCGAGATGGTAAGAGGAGTTACGGTTCTCACAAGAGCCTGCCGGTCGCTCATCCTTTTACTTATAAGATAGACTTCATCCCAGTTGCTGGGTTTATTTTCCATTTTAAGAAACCTGATCCTTTCATTATCCTGTTCGTTTGCAATTCTGTACGACCGTTCAAGAATTACGGCCTGTTTCTCATCGCCCGGGTCTCTTCGAAGCTGTCTTACAGCTTTGTCGATGGCGGCATCATAGTTACCTCTTTCAAGATTCTTTCTGGACGATCCGCATCCCGAAAGGATTAAGATAAACGTAAGTAATGCAGGGATGAACCTTTTCATATGACCGGTTTTAAGTTAACATTACTGTAAAGAACGAAAAAATTATAAATTTATTTGCTGCAACTTTCTGTTTGACTGATGGATATTAAATCAGGAATGTCAGCCATATCACATATCTGACCCTTACGGGTTTTCCTCTTTGCAGGCCCGGGCTCCATTTCGGAGAAGCCTGAATAGCCTTAACTGCCTCATTATCAATGAGCGGATGAACCCCTTTCAGGACTGTGACATTTGTCACAGAGCCATCTGGCTCGACCACAAAAGTGATCGAGACTCTTCCCTGGATGCGGTTGTCGATTGCCTCCTGAGGATAATTGGTGCGTTTTTGTACCCATTCACGGAATTTATCCAGATCACCGCCTCTGAATGAAGGCATTACTTCCACAATAAAGAAAGTTCCGTCGTCGCCCATGCCGTCACCCGAGAGAAGGTCGTCGCCAATGCCAAATCCGTCGCCCGACGGCAGTTCAACCTGTTCATCCGTATTTGAAACCAGTGCAATATCAGTAACCACAGGTTGTTCTTCAGTGGGAGGGACAGAATCAACTACAACAGGAGGCACGTAACGTACCGTCTCTACAACCTTTGCCCCACCTGGAGGCGGAGGTGCAGGTGGTATATATATCTCATCCACAGGAGGTTCCAGCTCATCCATCTGAACAGAAATGGTCCTGATGGGTTCACCTGCCATATATTCGGTCTTATTGACCGAAAGAAGTGGTATAGTTAGCAAAACAGATGCAATAATGCACGTTATTACAGTTCCTGTAACAAGAGCCGAGTAATATTTCTTGCGGATTTGATAAGCCCCGTATTCCCTATTCCGGTTCTTAAAGATAATTTCGTCAAATCCCGGAATAATTATGCCGGTGTCTGTTTGCTGTCTGCCCAACTTGTTTTCCTCTCTTATTTTCATAATTCAGGCATAATTCATGCCGGAATAAAAGAAACGCCGGTTTTCCACGGTCGGATATGCACGACCGGTTTTAATTTATAGTTTTTCAATAATTCAGGCAAAATTATAAAATAGGGGCGTACCTCCAAAATTTAAATGAAATGCTTTTGGGCGATGGAGAAATAATTTAATTTTTTTAACTTTGGGCGATTTTTGAAGGGGATTTAGCTCAGTTGGCTAGAGCGTTAGACTGGCAGTCTAAAGGTCACCGGTTCGATCCCGGTAATCTCCACCTTCGCCCTCCGACTTCGTCGGACGGAGCAGACTACGTCGGGCGAAGTCCGAAGCCTTGGCGAAGGCGGGCTTAGCCTTTTTTTAAAATCATCAATAAATATGAAA
>JABUEV010000241.1 GCA_013314865.1 Bacteroidales bacterium
TTAAGACCACTACCTCATCCCCCGTGCAATCTACTATCGTAGAAGCCTCATTTCTGCCATATCCTCCGTTAATTATCACATCGGCAAAATCCTTGTATTTCTCATAAATAAGTTCAGGATCCGTTGTATATTCTATTATCTCATCCTGATCGTGAATTGAAGTGGTTATTATAGGCCTTCCAAGTTCTTTTACAATGTCAAGAACAATATTATTGTCAGGTATTCTTATGCCGACAGTTTTCTTTTTGTTTTTAAACAGCCGGGGGATCTGATTGTTTGCAGGTACAATGAATGTAAAAGGGCCGGGAAGATTTCTCTTCAGAAGTTTAAAGACAGAGTTATCCCTGATAATTGTATATTCGGAAAGCTGGCTCATGTCACAAAAAATCAGTGACATTTCCGGATTGTCCGGATTAAAGCCCTTCAGCCGCGCGATTTTTTCAATTGATTTTTTTGCCCTGATGTCACAGCCGAGAGCATATAACGTATCAGTGGGATAAATTACAATACCCCCGTCTTCAAGGATATCAACAACTTTTCTGATTTGTCTTGGACTGGGATTTTCGGGGTGTATCCTGATTATCATTGCTTCAAGTTTTTATAAAGATAATAAAAGAATTTTAAAATACCTGAATCTCTGATCAGTAGCTCTGAACAAACAGGATCTTGGTGCTTTTTCCCGTGAATGTAAAATCCAATAAAAAAGGGTAAGCTCCTTATATCGCACCGCTACAACCGCCTACCCTTGCTACCTTCCGGTCCTGGGGGAGTTCAGCAGGAGCTGGTCGTATAAGACTTACCCTTTGCAAAAATAAAAAATTCCGGCCATCCGGCAAAATATTTATTGTAACAGGAGGAATAGTTCATTTTATCTTAATTGAATTATATTTGTTGATTAGTATTATGAAAAACAGACCAGGTTAAAACAAACCAATAATAAACTGCAAAATGGAACAGCAAAAATCTGTATGGAAGGCAAATCTTAATAACGGCCTGATACTTTCACTACTGGGAATAGTCTATTCACTGGTTATCTGGATAATGGATCTGACTTTCAACAGGGTTCAGGGTTATATTTTCATGGTTGTACTGATAGTAGTCCTATATTTTCTGGTAAAGTCATACCGCGATAATTACATGTACGGCAGAATAACATTCGGGCAGGCATTTGGTGCCGGAGTTGTAATCTTCCTGTATTTTTCAATCATCTCTGCATTTTTCTCATATCTTATGTACACTGTCATTGATCCTGAACTCTCTGCCAAACAGCTGGCATTTACCGAAGAGATGCTCGCCAGCAGAAACATGCCTCAGCAAGCCATGGATGCGGCTATGGAAGTGCAGAAGAAAATTATGAAGCCCGGAATAATTTCATTGATGTCTATATTCGGAAACATGATTACAGGAGTCATCATGTCGCTTCTGGTGGCAATTTTTGTAAAAAAAGAAGGAAATCCTCTCTTAGATACAACTGAAAATCAATAATTCTGCAAAAAATGGATCTTTCGGTCGTTATTCCTGTTTACAATGAAGAGGATTCCATTACTGAACTGGCAGAATGGATAGAAAGAGTATGCATTAATGAGAATATCTCGTTTGAGATACTATTCATTGATGACGGCAGTTCCGATTCTTCATGGTCAAGGATAGCAGGATTGGCACTTAAGAAGGAGAACATAAAAGGCTTCCGTTTCAGGAGAAACTACGGAAAAGCAGCAGCTCTTCACACAGGTTTTGAGAATGCATCTGGTGACATAGTTATTACCATGGATGCTGATTTACAGGACAGTCCGGATGAAATTCCTGCGCTTGTAAGAATGATCCGCGAAAAAGGATTTGACCTGGTTTCAGGCTGGAAGAAAAAGAGATATGATCCGTTTATTAAAAGAATTACCAGCAGGATTTATAACAGAACAGCAAGGCTTTTTTCAGGGATAAAACTTCATGATTTCAACTGCGGACTTAAAGCTTACCGGAATGAAGTTGTGAAAAGCATAGAAGTATACGGGGAGATGCACAGATACCTGCCGATTCTGGCCAAAAAAGCAGGATTTGAAAACATCGGAGAAAAAATAGTTGAACACAGACCAAGAAAATATGGTGTTTCAAAATATGGCCTCGACCGTTTCATGAAAGGTTATCTCGATCTGCTGACAATTGGATTCATTACCAGGTTTGGAAAAAGTCCGATGCATCTTTTCGGATCACTGGGAACACTGATGTTTCTGATAGGCTTTATAATGGCCGGCTACCTTGGAATCCGTAAACTGATATTCGTAAGTCACAATTTGAGGGCTCCGCTGGTAACAGACAGTCCGTATTTCTATATTGCACTTGCAGTGATGATTATAGGCACAGTCCTCTTCCTTACAGGCTTCCTGGGTGAACTTGTTAACCGCAATTCACCTGAAAGAAACAAATACCTGATTAAGGATAAAATAAATATCTGAAGCAGGATTCCCTACATAGCCTTAATAAGCTGGGCAAGCAGGCTTTTGTAAAAGACTTCTATTACAGCGGCCGTCATTTTGTTCCACCCAAATCTTCCCTTCTCTTTTATTATTGCCTTTGTAAATTCAGATTTCCTGTTGTTTAGATAGAAGTCATATATTGCATCAGCCACAGATTTCGGATCAGGATCAGTAACATACCCTGTTATGTTATTCTTTACAATGTCCTTCAGTTCTTCAATTCCGGTTACTACAACAGGTTTGTTAAACTGGAAGGCAGTCTGGATTACCGAAGTTTTGGAGAATGATTTGTATGGCTGAACAACCAGGTCGGCAGCACTGAAATAAAGTTTCACCTCCTCATCCCTGATATATTTATTTGTCAGTATCACCCTGTTGGTCAGGTTAAGTTCATCAATCAGTTTCCTGTAAGGTTCCTCACTTTCACGAAATTCTCCTGCAACTATCAGTTTAACAGGAAGTTTTGCAATCCGGTTGTCGGCAAGAGCCTTTAAAAGAATATCAAGCCCCTTTATTTCACGTATACAGCCAAAAAAGAGCAGATAAGAAAATGAAGGATCCAGATTCAGTGCTTTAATTGCCTCTTCACCTGGTATTGACCTGCCGTAAACGTCAAAAAGAGGGTGAGGACAATAGACCACAGGAAATTCCTTGCGGTAATTTTTAAGATCATAGGAAACGCTCTCTGACATAACGACTGCCCCGTTGATGCTTTTTACAAAATACCTTGTAAGAATTCTGGTGATCATACTTTCCTTCTGAGTCAGAACCTTGTCAACGACTGATATTACGACAGTATAATTGTTGGACCTTGCAATTCTGGCGATTGTCCCGAGGCAGAGAGCAAAAAAAGGTGTCCAGTATCTGAGGAGAAGAATATCAGGCTGCATTCTCTTTATTCTAAGACCCGCTGAAATCCAGTTCAAAGGGTTAATTGTACTGACTGATCTGGTAATTCTGAGACCTTCCGGAGGCGGACTTTCTGAATATTGTTTTTTGCCTTTTGACAGGCATCGGGGATATTGTACCGTAAAAGTTTGAATACTGACATCTTTTCCCTCGGATAAGAATTCTCTGGCCAGCCTTTCATTAAAGGCGGCCATTCCTCCTCTGTAAGGATATGCAGGTCCGAGGAACGTAATCTTCATCTATAGCTCGTATTATGGGCAAAAATATAAAAATCAAAACTACTTGTTAACGATATAAACACTTAATTAATTATATGTTAATAAAATTATTACAGCTAAAATTACATTCATGAGATTCTTTCCTGTGTTGTCAGAATACTCATTAAATGTGCCATTGGTGAGAGCCTGGCCATGAAGGATGTTTCGAATGAAATTCTATCAAAAGGCTAAAGAATTGTGTGACGAAAGTCACACAAGACCTTTTAGAATCAGGGTCAGGGACAGAAAAGAATAAGGTTTTCTTCAGGTATGCCGGCTCTTCTTCCTGCTTCCAGATCACTTTCCCTGTCGCCGGCAAGAATGCAGTTTGAAATATTCAGGTCAAATTCTCTCACTGCCTGGTTTATCATTCCCGGTTCGGGCTTCCTGCAGGTGCACGGACCAGTGATATCAGGATGATGAGGGCAGTAATACACTTTGGATATAACAATACCTTTATCTTCAAATTCTTTTACCATCCATTCAGTAAGTTCAAGGAAATCTGCTTCGGTATAATAGCCCTTTGCAATACCTGCCTGATTGGTAATGATGATTATCAGGTAACCCTGTTCCAGGTATTTTCTGCACAAATCAAAAATTCCCTCGTTAAACTCAAACTGTTCCCTGAGGTAAACGTGTCCTTTATCGACATTTATGACACCGTCGCGGTCAAGAAAGAGTGCTTTGTTCATCAGCAGTCAATATTTCCAAGCAGAAGCTTTGCTCTGCTGTAATCTTCAGGAATTCCGATATCAATAAAAGTGTCATCAAATTCCAATCCCTTAAACACTCCTTCAGATACTTTCTTCATTAATACATCCTTCTCAAGAGAAAAAATCTCAAGCATTTCCAAGGACTCAATAAAAGATCTGTTGATAAGATAAATTCCGCCATTAATGAGTCCTTCAGAGCAGTATTTCTTTTCATTGAACGAAGCAATCGTTTCACCTTTAAGTTTTACAGTACCATATCTTGAGAAATTCTTCATTTTTTTCAGGGCGATGGTAAATATATAATTTTTAGAAGTGTGCAAATTCCACAGTTTTTCAATGTCAACCGGAAAGTAGGTGTCGCCGTTAACTACAAGAATGTCGGATCCGGCAGTCTTTCCGATGGCATACTTTAATGCTCCGCCGGTTCCCAGAGGCTTCTCCTCGATGGC
>JABUEV010000242.1 GCA_013314865.1 Bacteroidales bacterium
CCCCTGTGAAGGTTAAACTGATCCTGCCAGTCGGCGGGAGTATAGACCGTACGCGATATTATTTCCTGTCGAATGTTTTTTCCGATCCTTGATGAAAAATCATCAATGATGCTGTCAACTATTTCATCCCTGTCGTTCCAGTTTTTCTTAAAACGCAGGTCGGGAACAGGACAGACAAAAAAGAGACTTTCACATCCTTCAGGCGCACAGTCAGGGTTAGATCGCGACAGGACATTTACATAATAATACGGTTTTTCAAGCACCTCCGGATCTTTGAAGACTTTATCGGCGTATTCCCTGAAATTATTTCCAAGATAATAATTGTGGTGTTGTATTTCGGGAAGCTTGCATTTAATGCCAAGATAAATTGTAAGCGGCCCCATTGTCCAGTCCATCCTGTCAAGCTTTTCAGGAGAAAATTCCCTGCGGCCGAAGACAGTGCCTCTGAAAACAGCAGCATCTGCATTTATCACGAATATGTCAGCCTCCCACTTTTTACCTCTTTTATCTATCAGGTATTTAAGCTTGTTCCCTTCAGACTGAAAACCTTTTATTTCTGTATCGTATG
Organism: Bacteroidales bacterium; assembly: GCA_013314865.1. Taxonomy (GTDB): domain Bacteria; phylum Bacteroidota; class Bacteroidia; order Bacteroidales; family VadinHA17; genus LD21. The sequence continues at coordinate 569 of JABUEV010000242.1, forward strand.
TAATTCTTATATTGTCCTTTTTGAGTTCATTAACAAGACCTTCGATTATTTTATACATTCCTCCCCTTACATTGAAGTAGCCGTCGTAAATGAATTCTGTATATGAAAGAAGTGTATAAACAGCCTCTGTGTCAAAAGGTGTTTTGCCAAGGAAGAATGCCACAAGGGAGAGAATCTGTCTTGCATCGTCTGATTTGACATAATGGGCCACCTGCTGCCAGAAGTTCCGGAAAATGACTGGAAGGTGAACAGGATTTACCTTCATCAGTGTGAGAAGGTAGTCAAATACCGAATCATAATTACTCTTGATGACTACATTGGTGTCGTAATAAAGTCTCCCGCTTTTTTGGAGATATCTTGTGATTCTTTTTTCAAAATCAGGCTCGGCATCAAGGAACTGTTCCGAAAGTTTCTTTATGTCCTTGTAGAGGTGGTATGTTTTGGGGCTTTTCCTGAAATTGACAGAATATAGCGGGTCAAGCTCGTAATATTCGAATGGCAGTTTGATATTCACTTCTTTGGCAAAGTCTGTGAACTCGTATGACATGGCAAAAAAGCTGGGACCTGTGTCAAAGGTAAATCCGTCTTTTTTCAGCTGGTTGAGCCTGCCTCCTGCCTGGCTGTTTTTTTCAAGAATTTCCACATCATATCCCTTTTTCGCCAGCCGTACAGCTGTTGCTAATCCGCCCAGGCCGGCTCCTGCTATCAAAACCTTTTTACTCATATAGTTAATTCTCCATCTTCTTTATCAGCTGAGGATACAGTTCATCTCTTACATAGATAAAACCAGGCTCCAGCTTAAGTATATTCTCGTATGTTGCTTTTGCAGAATTAAAATCATTAATGTATGTATATGACTGACCTATTATTACAAGAAGACTCAGGTAGTTCCAGTCGTTTTTAAGGTTAGTCTCCTGTGATTCAAGCAGCTCTTTTGCTTTAAGAAAGTAACTGATGCCTTCCTTTTTTGACCCTCCGAACGCAGGAGGCATATAAAACTGAATATTGCCGTACTGGATGTAGGCGAAATAATTGTTTTTGTCGAGTTCCAGAGCTGATTTTGCATGTTCAATGCTTTTAAGCCCGTTTACAGGAGCTGAAAGCCTGTTCAATCCTATCCTGAAACCATAAAAGGCACATTTATATGCATTTACCATCGACGGATCATATCCTCTCTTTTCAAGGATTCCTGTATTCTTTTCAGCCAGATCAAGATATTTTTTTGCTTCATCCCTTTTTTTGAATCCAAGGCAATAACCTATATACCCGTACTGGTAATTAACCAGCTCGGCAAGTTGTGACGTAGTTTTCTGAGGCTCTGCTTCAAGGCGCTCTATCAGGTTTTTCCAGAGATCCATTCTGTTGTTCACGTAAGAGTTGTAAATCTCAGTTCTGTAGTCTGCACGGCTTTCAGTAAAGCCGGTCAGAAGAAAAGCGAGAATAATCAGCCTATATATCGTCCTTTCCATTGAAATTTTCTGAAATGTCTGTTAAGGAATGCTTCATATAGAAAAATACCGAGTGAGATCTGCAAAGGTATTATAAATGCAAGGTTATGAAGTAAATTCTGCCGGCTTGCGGCAGAAACAAAAATTCGCGTAAGAATATATGCGGCAAGATATAGAATAAATGCCGGGGCCGGCAGGTAACAATAAACAGGGATAAACCCGAAAGTTGTTACCAGCCAGAACAAAAAGGCCGTTATAAATGATCCTCCGAAAAACTCAGTCACATTTTTTGAGAATCCATTTACCGAATCTCTGAAGCCGCTATACATCCTGCATGTGGTGGAATTGTCACCAAGAAGGCAGGCGACTTTCAATCCCGCTCTCTTATAGTATCTCGCAATAAGAATGTCTTCAACCTTTTCCCTTTTCATCCTTTGATGAGGCATAATTTCCCGGTATTCTTTTCCCGAAAAAAACATGAACTGGCCGTTTGCTGCAGCTAAAGACGGGAAAATGAGTTTGCGCACCAGAAAAAGCGGCAGGAGTGAAACCAGAATATAGTTCATGTTTGGAACTGTAATTTTTTCTCCGACTGTGATAATTTTCTGAAGAGGGAACAAAGAAATGAGGTTAAGGCCGTGTTTTTCAGCAAAACAGACAGCACGGCCAATAGCATTGTCAGAAATTCTGACATCGGCATCAATAAACAAAAGATATTTGCCCGATGCCCTGAATGATAAAGAATGACATGCAAAATTCTTCCCGAGCCAGCCGTCAGGTAAACCCGGTGAGTTAACAAGACTTACAATTTTGTATTTCTCCGAATAACCTCTTACAATTTCGGCTGTCCTGTCATCCGACTGGTCATTGAAAACAATTATCTCAATATCCCTGTAATCCTGGTTAAGAATATCATCAAGTATCTGACCGATGTTTTTTTCTTCGTTCCGTGCAGGAATAAGCACTGAGACCAGAGGTCCTGACAATGCAGCCTTACGCGGCAGATTTGTCTCAAAGACAAGATTGGTCAATGCAATGAGCATCTGCAAGATGGTGAATATCAGTATTATATATGCAACAACTGTCATGCTTCGCCTCCCTTGCTGATATTTGATGACACGCATTGAATGTAAAACCGGTCATATTCTTCCTGAAGGATATCGCTTCTGAAATCTTTACCTGTGTGTTCCTTAATAAACATGTATAACCCGGGCTTCTGATTTGAGAAATAGTCGACCAGGTTCACCAGGAAAATTATCTGAATCTCATTTTTCACTTTTTTTAGAATATATTCAACCCCTTTTTCAAAATGGTGAACCTGCTTATGCATTGATTCAATCTCTCCTGTCGGGAATATAAGAACAATATTCCCGGGATCTGCAAGCAGTTCTGCTGTATAATTCAAAGTCTCAACAATGGTTTTTGAACCTTTCCTTACAGAATAACCTCCGGTTTTGTTAAAATAAATATGCCGTTTAAGCTGTTCTTCGAGCATCATAAAGAAGAATTTCCTGTGAAATAGCTTAAGATTTAGATACATAGCCCAGAAGCCATCCCACCAGCTGATATGATTCGAAATAAGAAATACAGGCAAATGCTTTTCAGTATGAGTGCCGGTTATATGTACTTTATGAAAATGCCTCTGTATCTTCAATCGTGTGTACAGACTGAAAAAAGGATATATAACAGGGTGATGGGTTGCCTTCAGTATCATCGCAGAAATTTGAAAAAGATTCCCAGAAAGACAAAAAATGACAACTGAACAGCGAAGATAAATCCTGCTATTCTGTTTATAAGTTTCATGTCTGTAACACGCAGGAAAGAATGAAATACAAATGCAATTGCAAACCAGGAAATATAGTTTGCCATGGGAACAACCCCACCGGCAAAGCTCCACATCCTCATTTCCGGCGCCAGTTGTTCCATAACGATATCGTACAGAACCATTAACAGCGATGAAGCCAGAATTTTCAATAAAGCATGCACTTTTAATCTTTCAGCGATAACAGATGTGCAGTAAACAAGCATGACCCAGTTCAATCCAATAAGAAAAGGAGTATTGAAAAGCTTAATCCCAAGTCCTTTGCCATAACTGTAAGTTCCGAATATTCTCCCGGTATTTACACCCACTGCTTCGATGGCAAAACTGACTATAAAAATGGTAGAAAAAGCTAACAATTCCTTTTTCAGGTTTACAGGTTTATGAAAGAGTGCCAGGGCAAGGAAGCTGATTATCAATGCCAACGGTATAAGAATTATAAAAAAGTTTCTCGTAACGGGTAAAATCATACCTGTAATTCCAACACTGAAAAAAATTATGATAAGAATCCTGGCAATCCTGAGATCTGGTGCATGTGAAGAAATTTCTCTTTTAATGTGCTGATCCATATCAGAAGGGATACCTGATTTTAAATAATTTCTTAAAGATATCGAGAAAAAACAGATTGATGAAGATCAGGCTGAAGCCGTAGGCAATATCTTCAAGCGGCACAGTCAGTAATCTAATGCCTGTGGTTTGATCATTGTTGTACCATACCACCTCGTTCTCAATAAAAGTGCCTGTCAGAATTCCGTTAACAATGAAAAAAGGTATCAGTATTACAAGGAAGGAAATATAGAATCTGTTTATTATTCCTGATTTATCGAAAAGAGTAATTCCAACGACCAAGGCCATGAGGGAAAAATAGAACAGAGGGTACAACCGGTTATGAAGTAAGATTATCAGGGGAAGTAATGCTGAGATAATTACCAATGAAATTATCCGGGTTGCTTTATCAGACAG
>JABUEV010000243.1 GCA_013314865.1 Bacteroidales bacterium
CTTACCTGCATGTGATTATTCAGTAACGGCTTCAAAAACAGGATTTAAAAGCATCACTGAAGATGAGGTAAAAGTATCGGCTGGCAACAGAACAATAGTAAATTTTGTTCTTCAGGCCGAATAATAAATTTATCTTCTCCCCCTCTTTGCTTTAAGCAGAGAAAGGGTCGGGTGGTGAGTACATGTTCAACTGTTCTGTCACAACGCCTGTACTCACCCCCTTTTTCCCCCTCTCTACTTCGTAAAGAGGGGGATTTTATTTTTACTGTCTGCAAATCTTTCAATATTTATAAATCTTTTCGTTCACTTTCTCCCCCTCTTTGCATCAGCAGAGATGGTGACAGGGGTGAGTACATGCAGCACGTATTCTCTGCGTTAATGTCAACATTTAACATTTTTTTAAGATTTCTGTAAATATTTTTTAAAATCAGAGCATTTTAAAATTCACACATAGATTTTTAAATTTGCCCCTCACATCGCAAGTCTTATTAAATAAAGGAGGATATTTTATGTCACTATTAATAAGAAAAAAAAGGTCGCTCTTACTTACAGGAATGTTGTTAAGTTTACTGATCCTGAACGGATATACGGCAGTTGTTTCTGACAGTGTGCTTCTCTACACAGCATACAGAAAGATAAGCGTAATGCCAGGTACGTCGATTGATTATCCGATCGATCTTATCAACAACAGCAAGGAAGTCATCAATGTAGATATGTCGCTAAGCGGACTGCCTGCATCATGGACTTACAGTATGAAAGTGGGGGCGTATGATATCCGTCAGCTTAGTGTATTGCCTGGTGAAAAGAAAAGTATTAGTCTGAAAGTGGATGTTCCCATGAAAGTGAACAAAGGTAATTACAGGTTTCAGCTTTCTGCCGGGGAAATTGCCACTCTTCCTATGGTAGTAAATATTTCCGAACAGGGTAATTATACGACTGAATTCACCACAGATCAGGCGAATATGGAGGGGAATGCAACTTCAACCTTCACCTATACAGCTTCTCTGAGGAACCGTACTCCTGAAAAAATGCAGTACGCATTTATGGCTGACCCGCCTGCAGGCTGGAGTGTAATATTCAGGCACAGTTACAAGCAGGTTACATCTGCTGAAATAAACGCAAACAGTAAGGCAGACATTCAGATAGAGATTGATCCTCCCGACATGGCGGAAGCTGGAAAATACAGGGTGCCGGTACGTGCTGTATCAAGTGCATCAACCGAACAACTTGTGCTCGAAGTAGTGATTACCGGAACATTCGGGATTGAATTAACAACACCGAGTGGATTGCTTAGTACAAGTCTGATTGCCGGAAAGAAGAAAAATGTTGAAATGGTGGTAAAGAACACCGGATCTTCTGAACTCAAAAACATAGAACTTTCAGCCGCCCATCCTGTCAACTGGACTGTCACTTTCGATCCGAAAAAGATTGATAAGCTTGAGGCTGGAAAAAACGCCACAGTTATTGCCACCATTGAAGCATCAAAAAAGGCAATTGCAGGCGATTATGTAACCACAATGGAGGCAAGAGCCCCGGAAGTAAATTCCAAAGCTGTCTTCAGAATTACAGTTAAGACATCCATGATATGGGGCTGGGTAGGAATTCTTATTATCGCTCTTGCCCTGGGAAGCGTTTATTATCTTTTCCGAAAATATGGAAGGAGGTAAGCAGTGGACCGGTATATTATCGAACTTATCGACCTGACGAAGGTTTATGGGACATTTACCGCTGTAGATAAACTCAACCTGGCTATCCCCAGGGGAGAAATATATGGTTTGCTAGGACCTAACGGAGCAGGTAAGTCAACTGCAATCCTGATGATGCTTGGTCTTACTGAGCCGATCTCAGGAACAGTTAATGTATGCGGCATTAATTCGACGACCAATCCCATCGAAGTAAGGCGAAAAGTTGGATATCTTCCTGAAGATGTAGGGTTTTATGAAGATTATACAGGTCTTGAGAACCTTGTATATACCGCCCGCCTTAACAGCATCCCGCCGGTTGAAGCTGAAGAAAAGGCTATGAGCCTGCTGGAACGGGTGGGGCTGAAAGATGAAGCCGGTAAAAAGGCAGGCAAATATTCAAGGGGAATGAGACAACGCCTTGGACTTGCAGATGTACTTATTAAAAGCCCGGAAGTGATTATACTTGATGAACCCACACTCGGAATTGACCCTAAAGGAGTTCAGGAATTGCTTGACCTGATTGTACGACTAAGCAAGGAAGAGGGACATACAGTACTGCTTTCATCCCATCATCTGCATCAGGTACAGGAAATTTGCGACCGGGTAGGATTGATCGTAAACGGCAAACTTATAGCTGAAGGGAATATTGCATCTCTCTCTCAGCAGTTGTTTGCTGACGAACCGCTTTCCCTTGAGGCGGGCCTGAAAATGCCCACTCAGAACAACGATGTCTCCCGGGTTGAAAACCTTATTGAAACACTCCGTAATTTGGAAGGAGTAATGAAAGTAAACCTTCAGGGAAATGAGTTGCACATTGGTTGTTCACAGGATAATACCGAAAAGATTGTCGAAGCAATAATTAAGAACGGTGTCGGATTATCATATCTCAACAAGAAAGAATACGGATTGAATGAGATATACAACCGCTATTTTGAAGAAGTAAATAATTCCAGATGATATGGCAGGTAATCTTCAGAATCTGTTTGCACGGCTAAAGGAAAAGGGAAGCCAATCCCTTAAAGGTAATGGTTCTGCAGGTAAGAGAGAAAGCGAAGTCCTTAGCCCATTCCGTGTTATAGTAAGCAAGGAAATTTCAGATCATATCCGGAGCTGGAGGTTTATAATTCTTCTTGCAGTCATTGCAATGGCTTGCCTCGGATCAGTATATGTTGCAGTGGCAAATATTGGTGAAGCTCTGAAATCTGATGATCCTGAAAATCCGTTCATATTTCTCAAATTATTCACTGTTTCTGACGGAACTCTTCCGCCGTTTTTCGTATTTGTCAGTTTCCTGGGGCCTTTGCTGGGTATAAGCATGGGTTTTGATGCAATCAATTCAGAGCAAATAAAAGGAACACTGAGCAGGGTACTCGCACAGCCGGTTCACCGTGATAACCTGCTTAATGCCAAATTTACCGCTGCATTGTATGTAATCAGCGTAATGTTTTTTGCCCTGGGATTTCTGGTTATGGGTGTTGGACTTATTGTAACAGGACTGCCTCCAACTGCCGGGGAATTTCTCAGAGTGGTATTCTTTATTATCATAAGTATCTTTTATGTTTCTTTCTGGCTGAACCTTTCAATCTTGTTTTCAGTTAAGTTTCGTCAGCCGGCAACATCTGCTCTTGCCGGGATTGCCACCTGGTTGTTTTTCACGGTATTCTATGGAATTATAGTCAGTGTGGTTGCGAAAGCTGCTGCCCCATCGGAAACGGCAACAACCCAGCAGGTAGTAAGTTATCAGGAGTTTATCCTGAATCTTTTAAGAGTTTTGCCAAGCCAGCTTTTCAGTGATGCCACTTCAACACTTTTGGTACCTACTGTCAGAAGTCTGGGTCCCCTTACAATGGAACAGGTCGTTGGTACTATTCCGGGCCCACTGCCTCTAGGACAAAGCCTTCTGCTTGTGTGGCCACAGATAACCGGACTTATAGCAGCAACGATATTGTGCTTTATTTTATCCTACCTTTCGTTTATGAGGAGAGAGGTGCGCTCACGCTGATTAAGCTGATTAATTAGAATATTCTAACATTCAGTTAAGCCTTACCCTTTTCCCGCTGCCGGGTATTCTGTAGAAGATGTCATTCTTGATAAGCAGTATTTCTCCGGGCTGTTTATACATCAGGCCTGAATCGACACCTGTTATTTTACAGTCATGGTAAGTACGTATCTCCTGGTTAGGTGTGTGCCCGACAACAATGTGCTTCATTCCGTAATAATTAAGAACAGAGTCGGTCTTGCACTCACAAAAATTATCCTCTTCGAAGTATCCCCTGTACCAGAGAGGACCTGAAGCATTATTTAGGAACCTGCACTCCTCGTCTTGATTTATCGATTCCAGCTTAATGCCAAGTATTTTTGTTGAAAATATCCGGTTCACCTGTTTTATGGAAAGATTTTTTTTAAGCATTTCCGGGGAAACTCCACCATGAACAAATAAAATATCACCAACAGAGATCATAACAGGTTTGCTTCTCAACCATCTTCCCAGAACAAAATCATCCGAAAAAAGATCAGAATAGCTTGATGATGTTATTTTTTCAGTCTCCCTGTATTTTTTATTAATCTCGGAGGTATTTCCCCGGAACATCATAAACTCATGATTACCCAGCAGTAGGTGGACTTTACCGCCTGCTTTCTCTGCCTGCTGTTCGAGCCCGAATAGATGCCACAATGCTTCTGTAACTTTATCTCCCCTGTCAAAAATATCTCCAAGAACAACCAGATGACCATTGCCAAAGCTCCAGCTTAAGCTTCTGTCTATTACTCCTGCCGATTTCAGGAGATGCAGGTATGAGTCGAATTCCCCGTGAATGTCTGAAATAACTGCAATACTATCTGCGCTTTTGTGATCCTGATTGAAGTCGGACTTCAGGGAATAGACTTCTATAAGATCAGAATAATTAAATAAAAAATTGAACCTTTTCTTTATCGGATTAAAATTGCTTTCTGTCAGTGCCTCCTCCCTTAAATGACCCTGATCAATCCATATGATTTTAAATTCATCATGATTTTTTAGAATATAGGGACCGTCTTTAGTGAGGTCATCACTGGTCAGAGTGGAATAAAATTCTGCAAAGGAATTTAGAACAGAAGCCAAGGAAATCATAAG
>JABUEV010000244.1 GCA_013314865.1 Bacteroidales bacterium
CTCAGAAACTCTACCGATAACCAGCTCCTGAAAGCCGCATGGGAAGGACATAAAATGATAGGCCCTCTTGTTGCTGAGGATATCCTTAAGCTTGTAAGGCACCGCAACAAAATAGCAGTTGAAACCGGATTCTCCAATTACCATGAAATGGTTCTTAAACTATCGGGACAGGAACCGGCGGAAGTCACTGCTATATTCGATGAACTTGATGAAATGACCCGAAGCGGGTTTGCCAGGTTGAAAAACGAAATTGATGAATATTTTGCCGGACGATATAAAATTAAAACCAGTGAGCTGAGGCCCTGGCACTACCAGAACAGGTACTTTCAGGAAGCACCTGAAATTTACCCTGTCGACTTCGATAAATACTATGAAAACCAGGATCCAGTAAAGCTTGCAGCGAATTTTTTTGACGGTATCGGATTAAATGTGGAAGCAATACTGGCAAAAAGCGACCTGTATGAAAAACCTGGCAAAAACCAGCACGCTTTCTCAACTGACATTGACCGTGAAGGCGATGTAAGAACACTTGACAATATCAGACCTGATTCCTACTGGATGAATACCATAATGCATGAACTGGGACATGGAGTCTATTCGTACTATAACGACAGAAGCCTGCCCTTCGTCCTGCGTGATGCAGCCCATACTTTCACTACCGAGGCTATAGCTAACTTGTTCGGAAGACTTGCAACAGATCCATACTGGATGAGAGATATGGGCATAATTGACGAAAAAGAGTCTGAGAAAATTGCCGGATTTAGCAAAAATGCTCTCAGACTGCAGATGATTGTATTCAGCCGGTGGGCGCAGGTGATGTACAGGTTTGAAAAAGCAATGTACGAAAACCCTGACCAGGACCTGAACCAGCTGTGGTGGGACCTTGCAGGCAAATACCAGATGCTCGAGAAACCGGAAGGCCGTAATATGCCCGACTGGGCTACTAAAATCCATGTTGCCCTGTATCCCTGCTACTATCATAACTATCTTCTGGGCGAACTGCTGGCATCCCAGCTGTATTCTTACATACTTTCTAACGTGACTGAGAATCCTTCATTCGTGGGTGATAAGAAAGTGGGAGAATACCTTAAAAAATCAGTGTTTTATCCCGGTGCAAGATACCAGTGGAATGACATGATAGAAAGGGCAACCGGTGAAAAACTTACTGCCAGATACTATGCAAAACAGTTTGTGGAGTAGGTGAAGAAGGCGGTAGGCGGTAGGCGGTAGGCGGAAAGCGGAAGGCAGTAGGCAGAGGGCTCAGAGCTCAGAGCACAGAGCACAGAGCACAGAGCACAGAGCACTAAGCACTGAGCACTGAGCACTGAGCACTGAGCAAGGAATAGTATAGTGAATTATGGTTTAAAATTTCATGGTTTCAGAGTTTCAGGGTTTCAGAGTTTCAGAGTTTCAAAATTTCAGAGATAATGCTGCAGGATTACGGACTGCAAGACTGCATGACTGCATGATTGCATGACTGCATGACTGCATAACTGCAAGACTTAACAAAACAACAAACCAAAATACATTACAATGAAAAAGTACCTGTTCTTAATTCTTATGCTTATGACTGCATGTTCTTCTCCTAAGGAAAAGAAAACGGATGAAAGTACTGCGGTTTTCATCAGCGATGCCATCATTACAGCAACCGCCGATGCTGTGAAATCATCCAATCCCAATGTCAATCAGACACTTCTTGAAAAAGGAATCCGGCACGCCGCTTCCCTCTGGAGGGCAGAAGACGGCACACCTGAACAATTCAGGGAATTTGTGCTTGCCAATTTCATTACCAGTCCTGAAAAAAGAAAAACTGTCTTTAAAAAGATCAGCAACTATTTTGAGTCGCTCAACGGAAATTTCAATGAGATAACAATTGATCTCAAGAAAATTCTTGACGAAGCTGCCGGAGAGATTGATGAAATTGACAGGATGTTCGGTAATTATTCAGTCAGTTCCCATCTGTCGGATGACTTTTATGCCAACAAAATCGCATTTTATATAGCCCTTAACTTCCCGTATTACACCCTTGAGGAGAAAGAGAAGCTAGGTCCGGGATGGAGCCGTGAGGAATGGGCAATGGCAAGACTGGGCGATATTTTTGTTTCAAGGGTGCCTGCCGAACTGAACCAGAAAATTGCTGCTGCTTCAGGGAATGCAGATATGTATATAGCAGATTATAACATATTTATGGGACACCTGCGCACTGAAGAAGAAAAACAGCTGTTCCCTGAGGACATGGTGCTCCTCTCCCACTGGAACCTGCGTGATGAACTCAAAGCCGACTATGCAGACCTTGAAAACGGGCCGGCCAAGCAGGAAATGATTTACAATGTAATGGAGCGAATTATTAAACAGGAAATACCCGAGACAGTCATCAACAGCCCTGAATATCAATGGTTCCCCTATTCGAACAAGGCAGTAAAGAACGGACAGACTGTTGAAATAAAAGCCGAGCCTGATACCCGTTATGCCCATATATTGAATAATTTTCGTGCCATGAAGGAAACTGATCCTTATTATCCTGAGGGAATGAATACTGCCATTCTCCGAAAATTTTCAGTAGAAATGGAAATATCCCAGGAAGAGGTGGAACAGCTTTTCGATTCCTATCTCAGCTCTCCCCTTCTTGCACAACTAGGCAAAATAGTAAAGGAACGACTTGGCAGGGATCTGAGACCATACGATATCTGGTATACCGGTTTTAAAACACAAAGCAATATTTCGGAAGATCAGCTTACCGCAAAAACTTCTAAGATGTACCCCAACCCGTCAGCCTTCAGATCGCAGATGCCTGATATGTTGAAAAAGCTTGGATGGAACCCGCAAAGGGCTCAGTATCTTGCAGAAAAAATTGTAGTGGATCCAGCCAGGGGTTCAGGTCATGCATGGGGAGCAGCAATGAGAGGTTCAGCCTCACATCTCAGGACAAGAATCTCAGAAAAAGGAATGGACTACAAGGGATACAATATAGCAGTTCATGAATTCGGACATAACATCGAACAGACAATCTCTCTCTATGATGTGGATTATTACCTGCTGTCAGGAGTCCCGAACACAGCTGTGACAGAAGCCCTTGCATTTATATTCCAAAGCCGCAACCTCGAACTGCTCGGACTGAAAGATAACAATCCCGAAAAAGAAAAACTTGACACATTCGACGCAGCCTGGTCACTGATGGAAATCATGGGAGTGGGAATGGTTGATATGAAGACATGGAAATGGCTTTACCAGAATCCTGACGCGACACCTGCAGAACTTAAGCAAAGTGTAGTGAACATAGCTCTTGAGACATGGAACAAATATTTTGCACCTGTACTCGGAGTAAATGACTCGCCAATACTCGCAATCTATTCTCACATGGTCAATTCACCGCTTTACCTGGCAAACTACTCCTACGGTCAGATAATAGAATTCCAGCTGGAAGAATTTCTGAAAGGGAAAAAGCTCTCTGACGAGATTGACAGAATGTACAGCCAGGGGCGTCTCACACCTCAACAATGGATGACCGGCGCCGCAGGTGCAAAAATATCCGCACAACCTGTGTTAAATGCCCTGGAATCAGCTTTGAAAAAATAATATCAATCTTTCAATTTTATTAACTTAGCATTATAACAAATTCTGATTCCAAAGACACTGCCAATATGAAGATAAAGATTAAAGATTATCCGACATTCGTTAAAGAATGGGACAGGAAAGAGATTGAAGAAAAAACGGTCAAAATCCTGAAAAAAATCGGCAAGCTTCAGAATAAAATGCTTGCACAGAACAAGTACAGCCTGCTTGTAATATTGCAGGGGACAGATGCTTCCGGGAAAGACGGGGTCACAAAAGGCCTGCTTAAATACTGCAATCCGATAGGTGTGAAGATTCACAGTTTCAAAAAACCCACTGAGATTGAATACGCCCATGATTTCCTTTGGAGAGTTCATCAGGTGGTACCGCGGAAGGGCGATATGCAGATCTTTATCAGGTCACATTACGAAGATATCCTTGTACCGTCAGTCGAAAAATTCATACCGGCTGAAGTGATAGAAAAACGGTATCAGCTGATAAACGATTTTGAGAAACTTGTTGAACACAACGGCACCAGGATTTTGAAATTTTTCATGAATGTCTCAAAGGAAGTTCAGGAAGAAAGACTGATGGAACGAGTGGAGCTTAAGGAAAAACACTGGAAGCACAAGGACGGTGACTGGGACACAAGGGAAAAATTTGATGAATACCTTGCCGTTTATGAACGAATAATTAATACCTGCAACATAATCCCCTGGCATATAGTTCCTTCAGACAAAAACTGGCAGAAACTCTATTTCGTGGCAGATATTGTGCTTAAAACGCTTGAAGAAATGGACCTTGAATGGCCGGAACTTGTAAGTGAAAGATTCAAAAAATGAAGTAGAGGAAACCTAACTTCTATCAATATTCTTTCTGAAACTTTTACCAGGGAACAGAACATAACTGCAATTTACCCCCATAAGCTCAGCTACATGCAAATGCGCTTTAAGGTAAACTCCTGAATACAGTCTGGGTGATAATCTGTATGCAAGCTCATATTTCTGGTATACTGCATTTCTTGCTTTGTATGGTGAATAGAGATAGACGCCCAGATACTGAGTAAAAATAACCTTTCCGAACAGGAGATCCTGACCGGCAGTCAGGGCAAATCTCCTGTAATCAGTATCTTTCTGTTCCCGTTTTATTGTCTCTTTAATATAACCGTCAAAGATAGCTTCTGCTCCCGCGTTTAATGCATACCAGGACTTTACCTGCTTCGAAAGTCTGGAAT
>JABUEV010000245.1 GCA_013314865.1 Bacteroidales bacterium
GCATGTGGAGATAAGTTCATTGACAGGAATATTCATCATCGTTGCCAGTTCGTTGACCTACACGAATTCAGTTACTTTAAGAATATTCTTTTCCTGTTCTATCTTGTCAACGGCCTCTTTCTGCCTTTGACTTATTGCTTCCCTTTTTTCCCTGCGGTATCTCGAACCTTTTGATTTTCCTTTGGAAGTAAGCCTTGCCAGCGTCTCCTTGATTTGCTTCTGAACTTCTTCCTCGTCAATTTCAGCCCTTACAGGCCTCTTCTTCAGAGGTTTCTTACCCGGCTTTTCCTTTTTATCTGAAGGCAAAGGTTTCAGTACCTGTACCTGTTCTTTTTCCTTTGAAATTCTTTTTCTTCTTTTCTTTCTTCTGAAATCCTGATCACTGTCAATTTTTACAGGCTGGAAAGGAGGTGTCTTCTTCTTTTCTTCCACCGGGAGTTCTATCTTGCCAAGGACTGTAATACCCGACAGCTTCTCTACAGGGGTTTTAAACACTTCAACTTTTTCTTCCTCCTGTTCGCGCACGGGTTCCTCTTCAGGAATCATTTCCGGTTCCTTTTCAGCTGGTTCAGGTATTTTTTCCACTATTGGTTCCGGCTCCGGAGTTTTTTCTGCCGGCCCTGTTTCCTTTTTCGCTTCAGCCTCTTTTTCGTCCTTTTTCTTTTCTTTTGCCGGATGCTTTTCTTCCGGAGTTACGGCAGCAAGGTCGATTTTGCCCACAATATGCAGTTCAACGCCTGGTTTTGCTTTCTTCTTCTCTTCAACAGCAGGCGTCTCAACAGTTGCGGCTGTCTTTTTCTGTTCAGTCTTTTCCGGCTGAGCCGGTTCTTTAGGCGCTTTTTGTTCGGCAGTTTCGGCAGGAGGTTCAGCCTTTGGCTTTTTGGGCTTTTCAAGATCTATCTTTCCTACCAGTTTGATATCAGGCTTTTTAATTTCAGTTCTGACATCAATTAACTTTTTGGCAACTGAAGTATCCTTAATCAATACCTCTTCATCCCTTTCAGATTCTTCGGAGGGTGCTTTTTCAGAAATATCCTCGATTGAAACCGTCTCTTTCTTCTTGTGGAGGTCTTTCAGGGCCAGTCTTTCAGATTCTTTCTTGGCACTTATGTCGGTGCTGAACTCCTTTACAAGAAGAGCGTATGCTTCCTGCGGAAGTTTTGTGTTAGGATTCGGGTCAAGGTCAAAACCCTTCTTGTGAAGGAAATCCACAATAGTGGCAATCCCCACATTAAATTCGCGGGCTGCTTTGCTTAACCTCGTTGCCTTGATCTCTTCTGTCATATTTATTCCTCAACTTTCTTTTGACCCCGGTGTGTGTCAGAGTCTCTACTCAAATTCTGCCTTTAAAATGTTCACTACTTCCTTAATCGTCTCCTCTTCCAGGTCGGTCCTCTTGACAAGATCGCTTATCGACAGGTTGAGAACACTTCTTGCCGTGTCACATCCTATTGCTTTCAATTCGTCAATTATCCACTGATCGATTTCATCACTGAACTCCTCAAGGTTGACATCCTCTTCATCTTCTCCTCCCGGTTCACGGTAAACGTCTATCTCATAGCCTGTAAGCTGGCTTGCAAGCTTTATGTTGAGACCACCCTTGCCGATTGCCAGAGATACCTCACTGGGCTTAAGATAAATCTCGGCTCTTTTTGTCTCTTCATTGATTTTTATTGAAGTTATTTTAGCCGGACTGAGGGCTCTCTGTATAAACAGCTGGTTGTTGGAAGTATAGTTTATTACGTCAATATTTTCATTGCGGAGTTCCCTTACAATACCATGGATCCTTGAGCCTTTCATTCCAACACATGCTCCCACAGGGTCAACCCTTTCATCGTATGATTCAACGGCAACCTTGGCACGTTCTCCCGGCACTCTTACAATCTTCTTTATTGTAATCAGTCCGTCAAATATTTCAGGAACCTCAAGCTCGAACAATCTTTCAAGGAATACTGGAGAAGTGCGGCTTAGAATTATATATGGGGTGTTGTTTTTCATTTCAACCTTTATTACCACAGCTCTGATGGTGTCGCCCTTGCGGAAATGGTCTGAAGGGATTTGTTCGCTTTTCGGCAGAATGAGCTCGTTGCCGTCATCATCAAGGATAAGTATTTCCCTTTTCCATACCTGGTATACCTCACCGGTCACAATTTCACCTATCCTGTCCTTGTATTTGTTGTAAATGTTGTTTTTTTCAAGATCAAGGATTCGTGCAGTAAGATTCTGCCGCAGTGCAAGTATGGCTCTTCTCCCGAAATCCAGAAACTTCACTTCATCCGACACCTCCTCACCAACCTCGTAATCCTCGTCAATTTTCTTTGCCTCAGAGAGAGGTATCTGGGTGTTCGGATCAACCAGTTCATCATCCTCCACTACCGTCCTGTTTCTCCAGATCTCAAAGTCTCCCTTGTCGATATTGACAATTATATCGAAGTTATCGGCCGATCCGTATTTTTTTGCAAGCATGCTTCTGAAAACATCTTCCAGAACGCTCATCATTGTCGGACGGTCGATATTTTTTAACTCTTTGAATTCCGAAAAGGTATCGATCAAATTAACATTTTCCATTTCACACAGTTCTTCTATATTTTAATATGCACTTTTGTTGATTTAACCTGGTCAAAGTTAAAGGACAAGTCTTTCTTTTCCTTTTTCTTACCTGAGGTTTTAACTTCTGTCTCAAGTTCAAAACCTCCTTTAGTCACATTCTTCAGTACCCCGTTGTACTTTTGCCCCTCATTGTCAGTAACCACAACAGTTTTTCCCTCATTCTTAAAGTACTGTTCAATTACTCCGAAAGGCATGTCAAGACCGGGTGATGAGACCTGTATCTCGTAATCTCCCGCTTCCTGGCCCAGCACTTTTTCGAGATGACGGTGTATCTCCACGCACTCATCGATCGTAATTCCTTCCATAGTGTCAGCAAGAACAGTTATTTTACCGGTACTGCTCAGCCTGACACCAACAAGGAAATACCTGGTACCCTTAATGAATTCCCTCATGGAATCTTCTATCCTGCTTCTCTCAACCATGTTTTGCAACCGCTAATAAAATAGGGGACTCCTGTCCCCTAGGTCTCATATGCCCCTCATGTCGGGTGCAAAGATAATCATACTTTTTGAATAAACAAGCCGGATTGCATATCTTTTTTACCTGTCAGGGCTCATAAAATGAAGATAATCATTATATAAGCCATATCATAAGGCCCGGTTTGCCCGATTTGATTACTTTTGTCCGGTGAATTGTTATTAACGCCACAGATGATTGTTAATCATTTAACAGAAAGTTTGGGATACACTGACGATGATAGGGAACTTCTCTCTTCATGCAGGCTTTGCCCCAGGGAGTGCGGTGCCGATCGTTTTAGTGAGGCTTCAGGATATTGCAGGACAGATGCAGGCATAAATGTGGCTTCTGTAGTAGTCCACAAAGGCGAGGAGCCGGCTGTCAGCGGCCCGGAAGGAATATGCAATGTGTTCTTCTACGGATGCAATATGCGGTGCATCTATTGTCAGAATCACCAGATAAGCAATCCTGCGGCAGAAAGATCCGGAAGTCTGAACGATTTGAACGATGTGGCCGACAGAATTGTAAAGATACTTGACAGCGGAGTACCTTCAGTCGGCTTTGTCTCACCTTCTCATGTGGTTCCGCAGGTAAAACTGATTATCAGGGAGTTGAACCGGCAAGGCTATAGACCTGTCACCGTCTATAACACCAACAGCTATGAGAAAGCCTATACTATCCGTCAGCTTGACGGACTGATTGACGTATATCTTGCCGACTTCAAATATGCAGAAGGAGAAATTGCGAAGAAGTTATCCGACACGGCTGATTATCCTACAGTTGCTTTGAAAGCCATCAGGGAGATGTATTTTCAGAAAGGGTCAACTTTGATAACAGACGATGAAGGGCGTGCGGTAAGCGGATTAATAATCAGGCATCTTGTTTTGCCGGGCTATGCTGATGCGAGCATTAATGCCATAAGAATGATAGCGGACGAGGTTTCTCCAGGAGTAACAATATCCCTGATGTCGCAATATTACCCTGCATTTCGGGCAGAAGGGGAGCCTGACCTTGGGCGGTCACTTGAAAAAGAAGAGTATGAAAAGGTAAGACAGGAATGTGAAAAGGCAGGCTTCAGGAAAGGCTGGTACCAGGAACAGGGGAGCAGCAGGATCTACAGGCCTGACTTCAGAAGGGCTGACCCCTTTGCAGAGGAAGAGGGAAAGGCAGTGAAATAAATCACATTATTTCATCACCGCTTTTCTGTTTGAAACACTTATGCCGCCTCCCTTGCCGTTTATAATGCTCTTTACCACACTTTCTTCATTTCCGTTAAGCCAGAAAATTATCTTGTGATGGATTGAATCCTCGATTGCCTCCGGGACTTCAATTGCATTATCAACTATCACCGGAGCATCGTAAAACACATTGTAGATTCCCAGTCCCCACGCCTCGTGGGTTTTAACATTACCGGCCACCTTGTATGAGGCATAGCCGTATGTGCCGTTATGTTTCCAGGCCTCCCTTGAGGGCGGGTCGTAAGGCATTTCGCTCTGGTAGAAAAATACACGCCCGTTTTCACCGTTCCAGACGGTCTGGTACTCCTGGAAATGCTCGTTGAAAAGGCCGTAAATTGTCACATTGTCACCGTTGACTATCAATCCGTTTGCACACCGGTTCCTGTTCCAGCCCACTCCATTGCCGTGATCGGCTCTCCAGAGCCATACATGGTCGATGACGGCATCAGTGCTGTTGACGGTAAGACAGCTT